>JACPZR010000489.1 GCA_016195395.1 Spirochaetia bacterium | reverse complement strand
CGGTCAGGTCTGTCACCGGTCTCTTGAGTTCAGGGACGGGCACATCCGCATGAAGGACTGTCCCGCTCATAACGCAGAAGAGCAGGGCCAGGCCGGACGCCGTTCGCGTTATGCGGAACGACACAGCGCGAGCAGACGTTGCCCCAACGCTGATCATTTGCCGAACTTAATTTCAGGAGCCTTCTGGATGGCCTGTTCATCCTCCACAGTGAACGAGGGCTTTTCTTTGAATCCGAAGATCTTTGCGGTGATCAGCTCCGGGAATGAGAGTACCAGGGTATTATATTCTTGGACCGCTTTGATGTAGCGATTTCTGGATACGGCCAGACGGTTCTCCGTGCCGGCGAGTTCCGCGGACAAGTCGCGGAAGCTTTGGTCCGCCTTCAGGTTAGGGTAGTTTTCTACAACGACCATGAGTTTGGAGAGCGCCGAATTTGTGTCTTTCCAAGCCGACTGATATTTCGCGAATGCCTGGGGATCATTGATCAATTCCGGTGTTGCGTTGATTGAGCCCACACGCGACCGCGCTTCCGTAACTTTGGTGAGCACTTCCTTCTCGTGGGAGGCGTATCCTTGGACCACGTTGACAAAGTTGGAGATCAGATCCAGCCGACGTTTGTATTGGTTGAGAACCTCTGCCCATGAGGCCTTCACCTGCTGATCGGAGGCCACCATCTGGTTGTACCCGCAATTTGTGGACAGCAGAGGTAACGAAAGTAGAATCAGTATTGCTAACGCTTTCTTGGACGACATACAGCGTGAGCAGGCCGACCCACCGGGAACCAGGTCAATAAAAAAAAGGAGACCTCAGAGAAATGCAGGAGCAGATCGCAAAATGGCTGGTAGAGAACCTGCTCAACCACGTTCCACCCTTGATCCCGAAACTCGTCATGACCGGGGCGATCCTGGCGCTGGCGGGCGCGCTTCGGATGCTCCTGATTGCCATCGTGGGCCGCGTAGCCCGACAGCAACTGACCAAGTTCCGTTGGCGGCGCAAGGTGACATACGCAGTCGTGATTCTCTGCGTCGTTTTCCTTTTCCCAATCTGGCTGCCCAATCTTCAGATGATTGCCGCTTTCCTGGGTATCTTTGGGGCCGGCGTAATACTCGTTCTTAAAGACGTAATCATCAACCTTGCAGGCTGGGTGTACATTGTGGTCAGGAAGCCGTTTGAGATCGGAAATCGGATCTCAATCGTGGGTTTTTCCGGCGATGTGACGGACATCCGCCTGATTGAGTTCACGATGATGGAGATCCGCCCTCTGGAAGAAGGCGGGATGAGCACGGGACGGGTGCTCCACATTCCCAATGCTGCAGTGCTCACGTCGCCATTGGCCAACTCCAGCAAGGAGTTTGTCTTCAACTGGAACGAAATTCATGTTCCTCTGGACGCGGACAGTAACTGGCAGAAAGCCGCGGGCCTCCTAGAGAAGATAGCCCATGAAAAGATCGAGCGGATCCACGAGAGCGACAAGCGGATGCGTCAGTCAGAAGAAGAGTACATGATACGATTTCGGAAAATCCTCCCGCGCGTCTTTGTGGAATTCCGCCGCGGTGAGATTATGCTCACGCTCCGACACTTGGCCGAGCCCAAAATGAATCGCTTGGTATCTGATGTGATCTGGCGCGAAATTCTGACCCAGTTTGGCCGCGAGCCGGACATCAAACTCTCGCGTCTTCCGATTTGATCCCGATTTGACGCAGCCACTTGTCACCCTAAGGGAAGAAATGTTCTGCGGAGAATCGGCAGTTTTCCCGAAGATAGAGTGTATGCTCGAACATCTCAAGGGCGCCGAGGCGCGTATAAGCGACATAATAAAGCGGTTCGAGGGCCCCGAATTGAGCCAGCAGAAGTCGGCCAAAATAGGGCGCGAGAATCAGCTCTCGCAGACGAGACCGCCGGAGAACCGCGGGAAAACCTTGTTTGACGGGGAGCTCGAAAAGCTGATTGAGCAGGCGTCCGTCAGGAACGGAGTGTCGCCGGAAATCGTACGTGCCGTGGTTGCCCAGGAAAGCGGCGGCCAGAAAGACGCGGTTTCGAGCGCGGGCGCCCTGGGTCTCATGCAGTTGATGCCGGAAACGGCCAAAGGCCTGGGAGTGAATCCGCGCATACCGGCGGAGAACTTGGACGGCGGCGTCCGCTTTCTGAAATCTATGGCGCTGCGTTTCGGCAATCTCGATCAGGCGCTAGCGGCCTACAATGCGGGTCCCGGAGCAGTTGAAAAATATGGCGGAGTTCCCCCCTATTCTGAAACTGTGAATTACGTCAAAAAAATCCGACAGATTCTCCGTGAGATTCACGCTTAGAGCACTCGTCGTACTGGGCCTGGCTCTGCTTGGGCTTGCCTGTCCTCAAAATGACGAGGACTCGCTCATGCTCCATATCTATGCGCAGTACCATTCGGAGATCGAGCGCGCGACCACGGGAACACCTATCCCACCGGCTTACATGGCCGCGATTATTTCTCTGGAATCCCATCCCCCGGGCAATCGACACAGCGAGCGCTTTGAGCCTTGGGTTTATGACCGACTGAAAGAGCTGAAAGAAACCGGCCGCGCCTTTGGCACTGTGCCGCGGTTCCGAGTTCAAACAATCAGCGACTCCGAGGTGCGACAGTTAGCCACCAGCTATGGTCTGACACAGATCATGGGCTATCACTGCCTTGATCTGGGCTGCTCTCCGGATGATCTCCAAAGCGACTTTCATCTGCAATGGGCCGTCGTGTACATGATGCGACATTACGGGGACCGTGCAAAGAACAAGGACTGGGGCTCCTGTTTTCGGATCCACAACACAGGCCACGCGAAGGGCACAACAGGCCGACGAGATTACGTGGAGCGCGGACTGATCCGGATGTTCTACTACGAACGCTGGCGCGAGCGCACCGAAAAGATTGTGCCCAAGGCGGGCGCGGATACAAACCCCGAGCGACGGTAAGCGCGCAGATGCGCGAACGCCTGCCGCAGAGCGTATAACGATGATCTGCTATGCGCGGTTCACCGCATCCACGGCTTCTTGGACCAGAGGGCCCCATCGGTCTTCATCTTCTGTCGCGGAAACCGCCTGGTTTACGATGAGCCAGTCGTCAACATCCCGCCCTGTGACATATTTCTCAAAAAGATTATAAATCGAATAGTAAGCGTAGCGAATGTTCTCAGGCACGCGGAGGTCTTCGTCTTCTAGTGCGGTTACGGGTTCATTGAAGCGTGAGCCCACAAGCGCCGGGTCGGCCTCACCTGTGACCACCAGGAGCGCATCGCGCGGCAAATCAGGGTCGACCGTCTGGTAAGAGCCCACCACCATTTCCACGTACTCAATCGTTCCCTTCTCTCTACAGTATTCCTGCCAAGTCTGCAAAGCAAAGCGGCAGAGAAAGATCTGCACGGCCTTCTTCTTATCGGGAGGCATTTCAAAGAATTGCGAAACAGCTGGATGCGTATGACTACCCTTCAGGATCAGACGGTTGTGCCCCGCGTTGGGAATTTGCCCCCGCATGGGAGCAACAAAAAACCGGAGCCCTTGCGGGACTCCGGTCTGCCAAAAGGCTATTTTTGAAAGATTAGTTTCCGCCAGATTGCGCTTGTTGCGCCTGGGTTTCGAACGCTTTCTTTCCGCCGGGGAACTTCATGTAACCAACACACTGGCACTGTTCCCAGGTTTCTGGATCGCCTTTGCCCGGATCAGCGCAACGGCCGCTTTTCGGGTTCAGTGAGCAGCAGTCATAGAGACCAACGCCCTTGATGAGGCCCTTGCTCTGACGAACAATAGCTACACCAGTTGACTGACCGTCAGCAACGCCGGAAGCCTGTTCCAGAAAGTCGCCGATGATTTTGGAGATACCATCGCCTTTGATCTGGGTCAGAGCAGCGTCACGGCAGGTTGACTGCATCATGGCGATGCGTCCGCTCGCGATTGCCTTTTCAGAGGCAGCTGCGGAAAACTTGAGGTAGAGGTGGTCGTAGGCGTTAGGATCTTTGCAGTACGAAGCGGGAGATTCTCCGCGCTTTGCAGCAGCAGTATCCGGGGCGCAAGCCCAACCTTCGAATACCCAACCTACTTCGCCCACGCTCGTAGCGTCCCGACGAACTTGTTTGTCGGAATCACCGCATGCGATGATAGCTGATGCGACTACGAGGCCGGCGATTAATGCAACCTTCTTCATGTGAATCATGCTCCTTGGATTTTGGATTTGTCTGTTAGTGAGAATGGGTTTTGGTCCATTCTCGTCAATCCAATTTCCTCGGATTATTGGATGGGCGGGCGCAAATAAGGTTCGATTTTTTTCGCGGTGCATAAAACCGCTAACAGGTGATTCCCTTCATTGCAGGCGTCCCGGCGGGACTCTTCCTTGCGGCCTTCCTTGCGGGACACTTGATGCCGTCAGGCGGACAAAGCTTGGTGGCGGGACTGGAGCGATTGCTTGCTCTCATCCTGCTTGCTTTCTCGGCATATTTTTTCTATAGGAAGCGGGATGCCAGCGACTCGCAGACCGGCGCGCTCCTCTGGCGCTATGTGCCGCTCCTCTGCGCTGCCGCCTACTTTGCCTACTACTCTACGACCGCATACGACGCGCTGTTCTTAGGAGATTCTGATTTCACGAACATGTCGGAGGCAGTGCGTTCCGCCGCGTCGTTTGAAGGATGGTTCCGCACGCCGTATCTCTCAACGGGTCCATCCGGGAGTTATCTGGGACATCACTTTGCCCCGGGCCTCCTTCTCTTTGTGCCTTTTTACTGGGTGGCTTACGCCGGGGAAGCGCTGGGGATATTTCGCGCCACGCACGCAGTGTATGGTGTGGGCCTTTGGTTCTATTTCACTTTGGGAATGATTCTTTGGTCTGTCGTTATACAAAGAAGGGTAAACCACTCTCTGGGCACCGCGATCCT
Source organism: Spirochaetia bacterium (assembly GCA_016195395.1). Next base: position 1,622 of record JACPZR010000489.1, on the reverse strand, counting down.
CACTCTGATGTTGGTGAGCAACGTTATTCTGCAACGAATGGTGCAATCCTTTCATTTTGAGATCGTGGTCCTGCCGGTTTCCGCCTTGGTGTTTCTTTTTGAAAAGAGGAATCGACCCACCTATTTTGCGATGATTGTTCTCTGGCTGACTGTTAAAGAAGACATGGCGGCGTACATTGCCTGTCTGGGACTGTTCCAGATAACGTCAAAGGCATCGCGGCGACAGGGCGCGGTCACCTTGAGTCTTGCAGTCGTCTGGGCGGTGGCAGCGTTTTTTCTCATGCGCAAAATGGGGGGAACATCGACTCCGGATTGGACGGGTTACTGGCGCGATATGTGGGGCACAGCCCGGTCTCTGCGCCCCGCGTTCGATGTGTTGCTCTTCTTTGGCCTGGCGCCGCTTCTGGTCCCGCGTCGCTTTCTTCTGATGATTCTGCCGGTCCTGGCTCTGCACGTTCTGTCGCTTCATCCTTGGCATAGGTCATTTCATGGGCACTACGGATACGCTCTCCTGCCGTTCCTCCTCATCGCATCTATTGAGGGAGTGCGCCGTGTCTTCGATACCAGCGTCCTGGAAAACGAGACAAAGTGGTTCGGTGGCCGGGCGTCGGCTCTTGTGATGCTGATTGGGGCGGTTGCGTTGTATGGTGCGTCCGTGGACCGCGAAACCCCTGGGCTGGCTTTTCAACGCGACCCGCGACGTGCGGAGGTGCGCGCCATCCTCGCCGCCGCTCCCCCCGGGGTCTGTGTAGCCGCTCACATTCCGTTTTCCGGCCATGTGCCGCTTGATACCCGGGTTTTCCCGCTCTTTGCGCAACCCGGCAATGCGTTGGGCGCCGTCATGAATCCAAGTGCCCGCGGGACGGTGCGCGGCCTTGAAGCCGGGTGTTCAAAGGGTCGTCTTTGGATCTACGATATGCGTGACCCCAAACCGCCTTACTATGACAGTGCGGGATTGGCGCGATTGGACAAGGAGCTACGTCACTTGAAGAGATGCCCGGAAGCCGTGACTCTCTCCTGCTATTTTGAGCCGGGTGTGGAATAGACGGCCGCGAATTCGTCCTCGACCAAGCGGGCTGCGCGGGAGGCCAGAATGCGGAGCAGCCGTCGGCGCGCTCCTTCCTCCGCCTCCACGAATCCTTCCGATGTGGAGAATTCAACGTTAGCCGACACTTCCAAGCTTGGAGTATCGATGCGGTGGGTGGCAGCGGAGGCAGGATTGGATCTCACGCGGAGCGTCATGCCGATGATCAGTTCAAAGCGGATTGGATTGCGGTAGTTGTCGTACATGCGGGTTTCTTTCCGGTACACGGCTACTTCACCGGTGACCCAGAGCGCGGCTCCGGGCTTCTCATCCATGACGACGAAATTGTTTCGACGCGACAGTTCCGACTTCAGTGCCTCTGTGAGCTCTACGTTTGCATCCGCCTGAAGCGCGATGTTGGACAAGTTCTGCACAAAGATCGTCCTCTCGTCTCTTGGATATTGGGACAAGTCCACGGAGGCGCAACCGGTTCCCAAAGCAACCACGGCGGCAAGCGCAAGAACAAGAGTAGTCCCGTGGATTGTCAGAAGAGATTTCACGGTTGTGTCTTGTGCAGCGGGGACGCGTTGGGGTGCAT
>JACPZR010000488.1 GCA_016195395.1 Spirochaetia bacterium | reverse complement strand
CTGAACGCCCTGAAGGGCGGCGCTGTTTCGCCATCCGCGCTGGAGCAGGAGGCAAAAAAGCCGGTCACCACACAGGCCGCATCGGGCGGCGGCCGGGACTTCAACCACTTCGAGTTTCTGCTGGCAGGAAACCTCCTGGGAAAGCTGGGTCTCCTGGCTCTTGTACTCGCCACCGCATGGTTCATCAAGCTGGCGTTTGATGAGCAGTGGATCAACGAATCGGGGCGCATCTACACCGGACTGATCTCCGGGTTCCTGGTAACGGCGGGCGGTCTGTATCTGGCCCACAAGTCATATCGGATTCTGCCCCTGGCGATCATCGGGGCCGGAAGCGCCATTCTCTACATCTCCATCTGGGGAGCTTACCACTACTACGATCTGATTGGATTTCAAGAAGCGTTTGTCTTTCTCGTGATCATGAGCATCATCACTGCGGCGCTCGCCTACGGCGGACAGAGTCAGGTCCTCTACGCCTTCAGCCTTCTGGGTTCTATGCTTGCGCCTGTGCTCCTGTCGCATGGAGAGAATTCTTACAGGTTCTTGTTCTCGTACCTCACGTTGGTCAACGCGGGATTTCTGGTCCTGAGCGCCCGCTATTCTTGGCGGGTTGTTCCATGGCTTCTCTTTATCTCTAACGTTATACTCTTCTCCATATGGGGCGAAGAGCATCTGGCACATAGCAGCTTTACTGTGCCCTATTTGTACGTGATGGCTTTCTTTCTCATGTTCAGCGTTCGCCAGCTCTTCCTTGCACCCCGGACATCGCACGCATTCCGGCTGGACGAGGCGATCTTGTTCGTCCTGACCGGCATCTTCGCGTCAGCCGCCTCGTTCTGGCTCTTGGACGCGCACCACCGGCCTCTGCGGCCCCACGGCTGGCTCGTCATCGCAGGATGCGCAGCCGCGTTCTTCGTTGCAGTGGACAGAATGCTCGTGCGCCGCAAGGAGCCTCTTCCGCGCCCCACCGAACTGCTCCTCTGCTCATCTGTGCTCGTTCTCTTTGTTCCAGTCTTGTTTGCCGCCGTGACCGATTTCACGGATGGAAGCATCCGGACGGCGTCCTGGATTGCATTTGCCGGCATCCTCTCTGTCACTGCCGCCGCACAGAAGTCCCGTATCATTCTCGCTGTGGCCCTTGTGGCGTGGCTCCCCGCATTCTTCCGCCTCTTCCTAATGGAAGACAGACCGGATTATTTCCTGCCGGTCTGGAACGGACGGTTCGCCATGCATGTGATGGCCGCCGCGCTTTTAGGCGCCGCCTACGCTGTGCAACGGAAAGCTCCCCTTCATACGTGGATGCGCGGTTTTGTCTACGCGGCGATGATAACGTTCATCCTGGGAGCGCTGCGTGACAACCACGACTACATCTCTGACCCGCACTACCGCAATCTGGGCTATTCCTACGTTCTGGCGGTTCATGCCGTGGTATTTCTAGCCGCAGGGTTTTCGCTTTCACTTGTTTCGTGGCGGAGAGCCGGGTTGGCCCTCGCCGCCATTGTTGTCCTCAAGCTCTACGCATACGACATCTGGACCATGGGACGCGCCGTACGAATCATCGCAGGATTTTCGCTGGGCGCCGGGCTTGTGGGCATGAGTATCCTGTACCACAGATTTCGCGGCAAAATCTTCCCCGAGGAAAAACAGTCATGATGCACCATAAGATGATTCCTGCCACGATAGCGGCAGCGCTCCTATTGGCCGCCTGTCCGCTCTTCACCGTGGACGCCCGACCCGTGAAGGTAAGCACGTTCCACTACTACCGCGATATCGACCTCCCGTCCGGAACAAGGGCCGCCTACGGGCGCCTTATCCTCGACGAGGCGGTGGCGCTTCACGCCTTTGGATACGACCTGCGGCTGGCCTTGGACGGGCAGCCCATCCCGTACTTCGCGCGTGTAAGGGAAACGGGCGGCGGCGCAAAGGGGATCGTCAACGTTATTCACCAAGAGCGGACTGAGAACACATCCATTTACGTCATCCAGGTGGCGGGCGCGCCTGCGGGGATGATGCCGGTGGATCTTGAGGTCACCAGTGATTCGAACTTTGAATCCGGCGCCCGCGTACAGAGCGGATCAAGGCCCGGAGAATGGCGCGAATCCGGGCACGTCTCCGTCTATCAATACGACCAACAGCCCGGGCGCATACGGCTCAGTGACGCGGGTCCCTATTACCGCCTCGAGTTTGACTCCAAGCGCGCCTATGCATTCCCTTCCGTCCGCTTTGCGCCCGTCCGCACGGCGGAAGAATTCAAGATTGTTCCCGGCGCAGACTGGAAGCAGGATTACGACAGCGATGCCCGGGCCACTGTATTCTATTACGCAAATCCGTCGCACAGAAAGCTGTCGAGGATCACGCTTCAATTCAAAGAGGAACGCTACCGGAGAAATATCTCCTTCCTGCAGTTCGACCGGGCATCCAAATCCTACTCGCCTTTCTTTTCGACAGTTCTCTTTCGCAAAGATGGGAATGCGGTTCAGTCCGTAGACTTCCGGGATACCACGAGCGAACCGCTCAAAATCGTGATCACAGACGGTGACGATCAACCGCTGCACCTCGAGGAGGCGCTGTTCTACGGGCAGGTGGAAGAACTCATTTTTCAAATGCCGGAGCACGACGCACTGAAGCCGGACTCCAAGCTGCGCCTCTACTACGGGAACAAATACACAACCGCGCCTGACTATGATCTGGAGCGCTCGTTTGAAAAGACACTGCCCATGACAGCGGCTGCGCTGGGTCCCGAAACCAAAAATGAGGCCTTTGCCTATTCCGCCATGGAGCCGCCGGTTTCCAGCTGGATCATCCGTATCCTTTTCCTTGCCGGGCTCGCGGCCATGGCCCTTCCCGCTTGGAAGATTTTGTCACGTTATGCAGAAAGGGTTCGTTCTGTCTGACCTGCGCGCGGCCGTCCTTCT
>JACPZR010000063.1 GCA_016195395.1 Spirochaetia bacterium | reverse complement strand
GGAGCGTGAAGCTGTGAAAGCCAAGGCAGGCTCCCTTCCCACGGCGCGCGAGCTTTTGGATTCGGCGGAAGCGGCGGGACCGGTCAAGATCGTGGCTGCTCGTTTTAACGATCAGGAAGTGGACGCGCTGAGAAAACTGGGAGACTCCATCAAAGAAACCGACCGGACTGTGGTGGTCTTGTTCGCAAACAACGGCGCCAAGGGTCCGGTGCTTTTGTTCATGGCCAACAAGGGCGCCGTGGATGCGGGGGTTGACTGCGGAAAGCTGATCAAGTCCGCATCGGCGGTGATCGGCGGCGGCGGCGGGGGACGTCCCGACATGGCGCAGGCCGGGCTTTTTGATTTTTTCGGCTTGAAAAGCGGGGCACCGGCAGCGAATCGAACCATGCGGGCCGGGGTAAAAGCCGCCGCCCGTGGGAGGACAGCGTGGCAGAGTATTCATTCGACGTAGTTTCCAAAGTAGACCGACAGGAACTGAACAACGCTTTGGACATGGTCCGCAAAGAGATCGACAACCGGTTCGACTTCAAAGGCGCAAAGATCGTCATCAACCTGGAAAAAGACGCCATCATGCTCGAGACTCCGGACGACATGAAATTGAAACAGCTGATCGACTCCATTCAATCCAAGCTGGTCAAACGCAACCTGTCGCTGAAAGCTTTTGACTTTTCCGGCAAGCACGAGTCTAACGTCAGTGGAACGGTTAAACTCAAGATCCCCATCCAGACCGGACTCTCCCAGGAACAGACGAAGGTGATCACGAAGCTGATCAAAGAATGCGGCGTCAAAGTGCAGGCTCGCATCCAGGGCGATGCCGTCCGCGTCACGGGCAAAGCCAAGGATGATCTCCAGGCCGTGCAGAAGAAGATCAGAGAAGCCAACCTGGCCTTTGACACTTCGTACGATAATTACCGGTAATGCCGGAGCAGGAAAAAGAACCGCACCTTGCGGCCCTCGAAGGCTCTGATTTTGAAAGGGCCAAAGAGCTCTATGGCACGCTGTTGTCATCGGACCCGGATAACGTCGAATACCTCTGCGGCTTCTACACAGCCGGCTACTGGCTCAATCGAAAAGAAGTGAAAACCAGAAAACGTCCGGGCCGCGGCCTGGCTTCGTGGCTCACTGCGGAGTGGGATGCCTTTGAGGCGGCGGCGCATGAGCGCGATTTTACCGGAGCGTTGTCTTTCCGCGCCGTCATGCGCGGCATCTTACGGGAAGCGGCAGACAATTTTCGGACTGCATTCCAAGAAGAAGGCAGT
>JACPZR010000502.1 GCA_016195395.1 Spirochaetia bacterium | reverse complement strand
TAATACCAATTCCAGAAATTAATGGCGCGGTTCGGTTTCAGTGAGTGCCACTGGTAGCTTGCCTGCCAGTACTGGTACGGGCGGACAAGCCGCCCATGGCACCCCGGAGGTAGCGCCAATAATTATTGGGATTCGTATAACTTGTGCCGTTTGCAAACTGGGGACTCAATACCTCCTGCATGTCGTCTGATCTACCTACTCACCATCTCCCCCCGCTCGACATTCGCCAAAAACTCATGAATCACCTCTGACGTTCTTCCTTCATGCGAACTATGATCTCCGTTTCACCAATCTCCGCCCCATCTGCAAAACCTGCGAACCAAGTTACATCGACGCCCGCTACACGATCGTCGATCATCGTTTCCGCATTCCTCATTCACAATTCCGCATTCATTTCCGCCATTCGCTCTTGTCTTTTTCAGTCTTCTCACTTCAAACTTCCGTCTTTGTCGAAGTGCCACACTATGACATTAGTGAAAAAAGTACTTGCCAAACGAACCCATCTGACAGTGTCACTGAATACGCGTGCACACAGGCGCTCGATGAATATCGCCGCTCCAGCGAGCGCCACGGAAGTTATAGATACCGGAGTACGGCACACAATGCACCAATCTAATTCCGTTTCACGTGAAACAAGGTTTGCATGGCCAGTCCCAATCGGCAATTGGAAATCGGCAATTTGCAATTCATGCTGCCGGCGGCCCAGGTTGCGCCATTTGCAACCTGGGGACGCGATTCCCTTTCACGAAGGACGAAGGCGGTCACCAAGAAACCGCCCCGTATGGCTCGCACGACAACCGGCAATCGTCTCCGGCGTTCCTTCCGCCACGATGCTCCCGCCGGCGTCGCCGCCTTCCAGGCCGAGGTCGATCACCCAGTCCGCACACTTGATCACATCGAGATTGTGTTCGATGCAAATCACCGTGTGGCCGCGATCGACGAGGCGATTGAGGAGCGTCAGCAGGTTTCGTACGTCGGCGAAGTGCAGGCCCGTCGTCGGTTCGTCGAGAATGTACACGATGTGCGTTTCGGCGGATTTGTGGAGTTCCGCGGCGAGCTTGACGCGCTGGGCCTCTCCGCCCGAAAGCGTGCTCGACGCCT
>JACPZR010000473.1 GCA_016195395.1 Spirochaetia bacterium | reverse complement strand
GGAGAAGGCCGATATCGGGGTTCACCCATCTGACAAGCCCGTACACGGCAGCGGCGCCTGATGCCGCGCGAATGACGTTTGCCGCGTGTGTGGCCTGGGATTGGATGCGCTCTCGATTGAAGGCGTAAGTCCCCGTGTTCAGAGCCGCATATGCTGTGATGATGCCCCAGACCCAGGCGCCTTGACTGCCACCCTTCGCGAATGCTCCGGCCGCCGTAAAACCTAGAAAGGGAAACAGAAGCCCGCCGGGCATACTGCACGCCGGCAGTCGTGAATTCCAAGAGGACTGCTTTCTCTGTCCCACCCTGTGGGCTTGCGGATGCCAATCGCCATGTAAACTCAATTTTTCCCTCCATTGTTGTGCGGCGCAAACACAGCGAAAACCAAAAAACAGTTTACGCGGAAATGCATGGTGATCATCGATCGGCGCATGACGGAAAAAGTGGACAAAGTAGAAGGGCACGGAGCCACACATGCGCCGTGGCAGCGTGAGTTCTTCAAGAACGTGGAAGGGTTTGTCCGCTATGGAATGGACGAGGCCAAGGCCAAAGAAATCCTCACGAACTTCCTGAAACTGTCAGCGGTGACTCCCATGCCGGATGTCATGGAGAGCTTCCGTGATGAAACAGCTCTTGAGCGCGTGGGCGTGCACACCAAACAGAATCCAGAGCTCAGCCAGTTCATGCGGGAATTCCTTGGCCCGCTCATGACGAACGTCACGGTGGAAGGAAAAGAAAACCTGAATTACATTCTCCCGCTCGTGGGAAAGTTTCCCCTTACCCTGATCTCCAACCACCTGAGCCACTTTGATGCGCCGGCCATCTATCAGCTCCTTCACCGTGAAGGCGGGGACGCCAGAACTCTCGCTGAACAACTGATCTTTATTGCGGGCCGCTTGGCTTTTGAGCCGGACTTCACGCGCCTGGGCCTCTACATGTTCGATACGCTGCTGGTCTGCTCAAAAAATGACATGTCGGACAACCCGGCCCTGGCAGACCTGATGACGCGCATCAACATGCGTTCATTCCGGACCGCGCAGCAACTTCAGAAGAACGGCCGGGTCATTGCAATCTTCCCGGAGGGGACGCGCAGCCGGACAGGAAAACTCATAGGCTTTGTGGATACAGTCTACCATTACGTGGCCAATAAGGTGATCATTCCGGTATCGCTGGCCGGCACGGAAGAGATTCTCCCCACATCCACCTTCTTGTTTAATGCGGCTCACGGTAAGCTCGTCATCGGTCGTCCTGTCCTTGTTGGAGAACTATCCAAGGCTCAGATGGCCACGCTCCCTGATTTCGTCCAGCATGTGGAGATTCCGGAAGAAGGAGATAAGAAGCAGTTTGTTATTGATACGCTGGCAACCCTTGTGGGACAGAACCTGCACCGACACAGACACGGCACGTACCGCAATCTGTATCTTGGTGAAAGCGGATCGGAGAGCGCCAACATTCTGATCCGTCCGCCGGAAAAACCAGTGGAGCGTGTGGTGGTTATTGGTCATTCCCCGTACGGCACGTCCGTGGCAGCTCTGCTCGCCAACAAGAAAGTTACCGTAGATATCTTCGTGGACAATGAAGAGAAGGCTGCGCGTTTCAATGAAAAGAGCTTGGACGGCGAAAACTTTCCGCTCTTCAAGCTGCCACCCAACATCCGTTTTACGGCGGACCCAAAAATCGTGGAGCAGGGAACAATGTTTATCCAGGCAGCCCGCCCTTGGGAGGTTG
>JACPZR010000476.1 GCA_016195395.1 Spirochaetia bacterium | reverse complement strand
GTATCATGCCCGTGGCTGACGTTATGTTTAAACTGTGGCCTGTCAGCAGGAGCGCCGCAGACACACCCAAGAGCATCATCGGGATGGCGGCTGCGAGAGTGAGCGGGTGCAAAAGCGACTCAAACTGGGCCGCGAGCAACATGTATATGAGAATCCCCGACAAGCCGAACGCCACCAACAGGTTTGAGAGTGATTCGATCGTCTCTTGGTTTTCCTCTGATATACGGACCTCGGGGCGACGCTCTGTATTGCCGTGTCCTTCAAGGTCACGAGCCAGCCGGAACGCCGCCTCATCCAAAGCCCGCCTGACCGTGTGCTGCTGGGAGGCGGGGAACGAGAACTGCAGCCGCTCGAGGCTCCTCTGATCCTCGCGCAGAAGGGCGGGGTAGGACTTTCCCTCAGTGGATCGGATCAGACCCGCGAGGCGCACGTTACCCGCGGGTGATGTCACATGCAGAGCGCCAAGCTGGTCAACACGCCGTTTGTCGTCATCACGAAGGAGAACGCGGACAGCAACTTCCTGATCTCCGTCTCTGAATATCGTGGAAACCGTCCCGTTGACAGCGCTTCTGACGACACCTGCGATTGTTTCCGGCGTCAGTCCAAAGGCCGCGGCCCTGACGCGGTCGAGCTCGATGCGCACTTCAGGATCAGCCGCCACCGCCGTAGAAACGATTTGCAGGCCCGTCGGAACTCCCAGATTGGCCATCTCTTTGTGAACTCTCTCCGCCGCGCTCCGGAGCGCTTCGCGGTCCTGACCCTCGATGGATAGAGACAGCATGGCATTGGACTCGCGCACCAGTTCTTGGAGCGGGTCGCCTTTAGAGCGTGGACGGACATCCGCCCTGACGGAACGCTCGAGAGCCGGCCGGAGAATTCGTATGAAGTCTGCGGACGATGTTCCCGACGGGAGATAGAAGACAGACTCGGCATGGCTGGCCTTTCGAAGCCCCTTGACGCGTGAAGATAAGTCGCCCCCTTCAAAGCCGATTTCTGTCAAGCTGTGGACAGCCAGGCGATTATCGCTGATGAAATCGTGAATTTTGCGGTGAACCGACGCTGCTTCTTCAACGGAGATTCCTCCCGGCATATCCATTTCGACCGAGACAATGCCCTGATCAGTGTCCGGAAAAATCGCTTTCTTCACAGGCAGGAACAGGGCGGCGCCGGATAACGTCAGCAGCACAGCAACGGATGACGTCGCAAGGGGACGGGACAGAGCCAGAGAAATGGTTTGCGCATAAAACACACTCAAAGCCTGCACCGCCATATCTGCCACGTGGAAGACAGGACCAAGTGTGGCGTCTACGTATGCAAAGACCCGGGCCGTGAATCCCCCGCTCGAGGGTTCGATCGTTGTCAACATAGGAATGAGCGAGAGTGAACATAGAAATGATGAAACAGACGACAGAGTAACCGTGAGGGCCATGTCCCGGAAGACCTCCCCGGCAAGCCCGGAAACGAAGAGTATGGGGACGAAAACGACCGCGGATGCGAGCGTTGACGCAACCACCGACGCTGCCACCTTGCGTGTGCCCGCCACGGCTGTTTCGCGGAGTCCAAGACCCGGTTGCAGTTCACGCTCCGACAGAATGGATTCTACCACAACGATCGAGTTGTCGATCAACATCCCGAGGCCGAGGGACAATCCGCCGAGACTCATGATGTTGAGTGAAACGCCCCGGACGTACATGGGGACGAATGTTGCGATGACGGAAACGGGCAGCGTTACCGCAACGATCAGCGCCGCCCTGATGTCACGAAGAAAGACCAGAAGCACCAGAAATGCCAAGAGCCCTCCAAACAGAGCATCCAGCGCCAGATTGTCCACGGCGTTCTGAACAAAGACCGATTGGTCCTGGATGATCTCGAATTCCAGTGACTCCGCAAAGCGACGGTTTATGTCCGTCAAAGCGCCGCGGATACTCTGTGCCGTCTCAATCGTGTTTTTCCCCGGCTCCTTGCGAATTCCGACAATTACCGCCTCCGTGCCGTTGTGAAGCGTTGCGCCTCGTCTCTCTGCAAAGCCGTCCCAGACCCGCGCCACCTGTGAGAGCTTCACGGGGGCGCCGTTTTCCCCTGTCGAAAGCACCACATTTCTGATGTCGTCGGTGGAATTGAACTCTCCCATGACACGCACCGTGTACTCGCGGCTCCCCCGTTTCACGTTACCTGCGGGATAACTGAAATTCGATGCCGACACAGCCTGACTCAATTGATCCAGGGAAATCCCCAGGGCCTGCAGGCGGTACTC
>JACPZR010000475.1 GCA_016195395.1 Spirochaetia bacterium | reverse complement strand
GGTCTATCCGGAGCGCCCGGCAGAAACTGGAACGTTATGCTGATGAACTTGAGGATAAAGTGCGCGAGCGCACGGCGGAGTTGACGGAGACGCTCAAGACCGTTCAGAAACTGAAGACACAGCAGGACGGGGACTACTTCCTGACGTCGCTCTTGATCAAACCGTTGACAAGGAACGCCACACGGAGTGAGACCATCCACGTTGATTTCCTGATTGAGCAGAAAAAGAAATTCGAATTCCGTCACTGGAAGGAAGAGATCGGCGGAGACTTCTGCAGCGCGCATGCGATTACATTACGCGGCAAACCCCACACTGTTTTTGTAAACGCGGATGCCATGGGCAAATCTATGCAGGGCGCGGGCGGCGCGCTTGTGCTGGGGGCGGTGTTTGAGTCGCTCATGAAACGCACCAAGACGATCCCCATGCTTCAGAATCATTCCCCTGAACGCTGGCTCAAGAACGCCTTTCAAGAGCTGCAGAGTGTGTTTGAGAGCTTTGACGGGAGTATGCTCGTATCGATGGTGCTTGGGATCATTGATGATGAGACAGGGCTCATGTACTATGTCAACGTTGAACATCCGTGGACCGTTCTCTATAGAAATGGCAAAGCATCGTTCATTGAGAAAGAGCAGACGTTCCGTAAACTGGGCGTATCCGGGATGCGCGGCCGCATTGTAATCAGCACGTACCAGATGCAGCCCCAGGACGTGCTGATCGTGGGATCGGACGGACGGGACGACCTCGTTGTGGGCACGCAGCCTTCCGGTGAGCGCATCATAAACGAAGACGAAAATCTGTTTTTGCGCGCGGTTGAAGCGGCGGATGCTGTGCTTGGGAATATCAGGTCGCACTTGGAGGAATTTGGAGCTTTGACCGACGACCTCTCCTTGATCCGCATTGCATACCGCGGCGAGCGCGGGGGCACCGTGGCAGACCAACGCGAAGAAATCGTGAAACTGCGGAAGGATGCGCGTGCGCTGGTCCAGGAATCAAAGTTTGAAGAGGCGGCTGAGGTATTGAATCAGGCGCTCCGCATTGAGCCGGCCAGTCTGAAAACGATCCGGATGCTTGTGCAGACGTACGTGCAGCAGAAAGATTATGAGAAGGCATTCGATCGCATTGAGGATTACATCTATCTGCGGCCGCTGGACACGGAGATCATTTATCTGGCATCGCACCTGTGCGGCAAGCTGGGACGACTTCAGGATGCGGCGGAGTTTGGCGAGCGGGTCCGCCTCCGCTCGCCCGACTTTGTGCGGAACCTTTTGAACTTGGCCGACGTGTATCTTCTGCTTGGGAACCAGTCCCGCGCGGAGAAACTGCTGGATGAAGCCGCAGCCATTGAACCCGCGAATCCCAAGCTGCTGAAACTGCGCGGCATTGCAGCTAAAACAATCACCAGGAGCAGCGCGAGAACTGACGTTGGATGATGATGAGGTCGGTGGGAAAGAGCGGGAGACCGGACGATCTCCCGCTTTCTGTTACTTGCTGTAGAACTCTACGATCTTCTGAATGTTCAAACGTGCTACCGGAATGTCAGACACTCCGACGACGCCGGTGAACTTGCCGGATGTTCCGTCCGGTTGAATTTCCAGATACGGAGTGGGGTTCGTGTTGGAAACCCGTGACTCGAGCGCGATCTTCAAACGATCCAATTCCTTGGATGCGGGGTGGATGCCGATCACCTGGCCGGTTTTCACTTGAAAACTAGGGATGGAAACGCGTTTCCCGTCCACGGTAACGTGACCGTGGCTGATGAGCTGACGGGCATCAAAAATGCTCCGGCCCAGACCAAGGCGGTAGACGAGGGTCATCAGGCGCGATTCAAGGAGCGTCAGGAAGTTGTCCGACTTGTTTCCCTTCATGCGCATGGCGCGCTGGAACGTCCTGTAGAACTGACGTTCAAACATCCCGTAGGTCAGTCTGAGCTTCTGCTTTTCGAGGAGCTGTTCGCCGTAAGCGGATTTCTTTTTCCGACGGCCGTCTTTCTTTTGTCCGGGGGGGTACGGTCTTTTCACCGAAGGACACTTCGGCGAATTGTATATGCAATATCCTACCGTCCGGCATATCTTGTGCCGGGGGCCAATCATTGTAGCCAAGGGCTATCTCCAACCTGTGGTTTTTCACCATGCAGGGCGACCGTCTAAATTTCTCCGGCACTGCCGGAACGGCGGCAGGAGGCGTTTCATAAACTATCCTGCCGTGCACTTCACTTGGAACTGCTCGCAGGGGCAGGGCGCCTAAACGGGGTCAGGGTGTAAAGGCCAAAAGGGCCGGTGACGGCTATTTGTATACGTCGACGCCGGCGTACATCCCGGCTTTGACAACACCGGCACCGG
>JACPZR010000474.1 GCA_016195395.1 Spirochaetia bacterium | reverse complement strand
GGTGCGGTAATCATCATGAACGTATTCCAAGCGGTCATGCGGTATTCCCAACCGAGACGCGCGGTCCCGGGCGTAGGCAATCTGCTCTTTAGAAATATTGTACGAGCGAACGCGCGCGCCGTAGTTTCTGGCCATAAAAAGTCCCAGCCCGCCCCAGCCGCAGCCTGCTTCAACGATGGTTTCTCCGGGTTTCAGCATCAACTTGCGGCAGACGAGGTCCAGCTTTTGAATCTGCGCCTGCTCGATTGTATCGTTCGGTGTTTCAAAGTAGGCACAGGTGTACTGCATCTCTTTGTCCAGCCACAGGCCGTAGAAGTCGTTCCCCAGGTCATAGTGAGCAGCGATGTTCTTGCGCGATCCGTGAAGTGTATTCCTCCGTGAGAAATATCCAACAGCAAAACGTAGTTTCTCCGAGAGACTCACGTCCAAGTGCTCATCAAGCACTCTGAAACCCAGAGCGCTGACATCCTGCACGTCCCCCTGAATGTCGATCTCTTCCGACATGTAGCTTTCTCCAAAGCCCATGCTTCCGCGGGTCATCGCGTCTTTCACTGCTTCCCAGGTTTTGAAGTGTATTACAAACTGCGGCGCGCCGGAACCGTGTGTGTAACGGTCGCCATCGGGGAAGATAATATTATATGATTGTTCGTTCTCAAGTCTATTGAAAACACTGATGAGTACTTCCTTCATAGTCCCAGCCTCCTGAACGGCGCACTAGGTTCCCTGCCGACAGACTTTTGTCCATCATTTTTGAACGTTCCTGGATTTCTGTGGCGCTTCTTATTTTCTTGATAACACAGTGTCAGCGGTCAGGGTCGACGGCAGGGACATGGCCGGACTCGTCGACAAGCTCCTCGCGGACAAGAACAGCGGACTAAAGACCGATGATACCGGGCGCCGTTACTTTCGACAACGACACGTTCAATTCCATACGATAGAAATTCAGGCAAAGGACCTGCACGGTCCAGGCTGGCTCGACTTTGAGACAGACCTCGCGCTCGACTGGAACAAGGATCCATCTCACGAAGAAATCCGGAGTTTTGCCGTGAAGTCCTCCCATCGGTTTCTCTCTTTTTGGTACAGGGTGTTCGACGTTGCGGCGGCACGCTCCCTGTCCGGCCGCGACCGGACCGTGTTCCGCCGCGCATTCTTTAAGGCATCCGCATTCGCAGACCTCGGCGTGCCTGATGAATCCGCTTTCTCCAGCGTGCCCCCGCTCCTTCATCGTAAAATCCTGGATGAGTACAAAGCATCCAAGCCGTTCCGTTCTGCCTACCGCATCTACTACCTGTCCGACTACTTGGAGGGGTTGACAGATGATATGAACGCTGTTCTCCGCCCCTACCGCCGTCTCTGGCGCCTCCAAGACGCCCGCGCGCGGATTTTACGGCAACTGGACGCGATACACGCAGAGGTGGAGTCGGCTCTCGTGGGGAATCCCGGCGCCCGGAGCGATGACGATGCCGCTTCGGCGGAAACCGTGTCGCCCTTGCGGCAGGCGGAGGACTTTCTTGAGCTCTGCGGATTGTCGGCGTTAGACAGGTCGCTCGAAAACAAAACGTACGTGAAAATAGAGGATGAGACTGCGCGCATGCTCGTGTTTCGGAGACGGACGGGAGCGCTGGACTCGCTTGAAAAGGATGACATCGAGCGCATTTTTCACGAACCAGTATTTTCGGTGCCCGGCGCGGCACAGACGTTACTCGCACTCATGAGCCTTCCCGCTCGCTGCCACACATCGGCGCGCCGCGCGGCATCTTTTTCGACGCAGGCCCACCGTCTGCGGCTCCGGCTGGTACGATACCAACGACTGCACGGCACAAAAGAAGGTGGGAGCGAGGCCTTGGCCCTGAGGCTCAGGGACGCAGAATCGCGCCTTGCCAAGATCATGGAAGAACTGAAACGACCAATGGGACTCGCGCCGCTGCAGTCGCTTGCAGACCGCTACCTCATGGTGCTTCGAATGCTCCGAGGAATCGACCAGAGGATCGAGGAATTATATACGCTGCCCTCAAACCGCACTGACCCATCTGATATTCCGCCGACCGGAACGGCGGGCAGAGAAGCGCCAACGGAGCACCGCGATTCACGGTTCATGGAAGCGGGCACCGTAGTCCTCCCCGTTGACGTTATTCCAGGGGACCCTTTTGCGGAGCCTTTGGTTGTTTCACTTGCAAAACAGGTGGTCCTGAAGCGGCTCCGACCGGTACGGATGACGGCGAACTACTACTCTCTCAATCCCGCGCACAGGCACGGCTGCATGACACTCAACCCCGTGATGAAGCTCTGGAAAGAGCGCCCGCACACGGGCACGCGGGATCTTCCGCGGCTCTGCGGCCTTGAGATGAACACAAAAGAAACCATTGAATGCCTTGTGCGACTGGCGTCGATCGCGGACCCGGTTC
>JACPZR010000479.1 GCA_016195395.1 Spirochaetia bacterium | reverse complement strand
TTTGGTATCAACTTCCCTGGGCCGTCCCCGGTTTCTTGACGTTCATCGTGGGTCTCTCGCTCGCGGGGGCGGGAATCTACGCGCTGCCGCGCAAAGAGAACAAGCCGCTCCTGATCACGTTCATTCTCTTCTCCATGGGATTCGGGTTTCTGGGCCTGGTCCTTGCCTTCCGCGCTGTGATTCTTGATCAATCGCTCCTGCTTTTGCTGAACCGAATTCCCTACTTTGGTGTTGTCTGGCTGTCCCCCGGAGCGCTGATGTTCTGCTATTATCTGACGGATAAACGTTATCGGTCGCTTTTGGTATGGGGCATCATTGCGCTGGGTACTGTTCTCTTCAGCTCTGTGGGACTTGCAACAGGGTACGATTTCACCGGATCCTGGTTTCATTATCCTTTTGGGAGCTATCCCATTGCGCAGCTGCCGCTCAGGCTCTGGGGCGCCGTGTCTTCCATTGCGTACGTTGTGGCCGGAGTGCCCATGACGATTCACTACTATCGCCATCATCGTGATGAACTGCGTCAAAAAAAGTATTTGTTCATTGGGCTTCACGCAATTTCTCTTCTCGTGATCACAAACCTGCCAAGTCTTGCCGGCGTATCGATTTTCCCCATGAGCGCCTTTGCATTTGTGCCGCTCTTGATCCTTGCGTACGGGATCTTCCGTTCCGACTTTCTGAACGTTAATGAACTCTTGTTCCAAAAGCGTGGATTATTCAAGGTCCTCTCCGGGCTCATCACGGGCGGATTCCTTGCGATCGCGATGATTGTTGCACTTACATTAAAGCCGGCCGATCATGCGCACGTTTACGCAGAGCCGCTCTTCTTGATCCCTCTTTTTTCCGGTGTGTGCGCCTTTGCGCTGGCCATCTTTATTGCCGGCAGCAATCCGGATCGGAAGTTGAACATGCTCGCGGCAGCGTCGCTCATGCTTGCCGGAGCTTTCATGATCATCATGACGGACGGTGCTCTTGGCTGACTACTGGTCCAGCTATGTGCTGGCCGGCCGCCTTCCGCGCTTAGAAATTCATGCGAT
>JACPZR010000478.1 GCA_016195395.1 Spirochaetia bacterium | reverse complement strand
CTCCACATCCATCGACTCAACGGACGCCTGCGAGATCCGCACGGCCCGGGCTTTCGGCATTTCCGTCTGGCCACGACGCGCCCGGTCGGAAAAGCGCTCACCATTCTTCTTCAGGGCGGAATAGAGGGGCGGCGTCTGGATTGTCTGGTTCTGAAAGTCCGCAATCTGTTGTATAACGTTGTGACGCTCCGCCGCAAGGAATTCACTCACCTGCGCCGGCGTGGCTTCGGAGATCGCAGACCCCTCTGGATCATGCGTGTCGGTGGAGCGCCCAAACACAAAGACAGCACGATAGCTCTTATCCAATTCCAGAAAGTGCGCGGCAAAGGCCGTTCCCTTCCCCGCCAACAGGATCACCAAGCCCGACGCAAAGCGGTCGAGGGTTCCGGCATGTCCTACTTTCTTTTCTTTTAATGTCCGCTTGAGGTCGCCCACGAAGCGCGCGGAGGTTATCCCGGTGGGTTTATCTCCAAGAATGATGCCCGAGGTCACTCCTGACGGGCTCCGGGTTGAGTGCCCCCGGTGTCCGGGCGGGCAGCGTTATCTTCAGCTGCTGAGGGTTCGTCTTTGGTCAGGACCGATTCGGCGCTTTCTTTGACCGGGGGTTTATCCTTGTCCATCATGTGAAGAATTCGGTCGCCTTCTTTGATCCGGTTATCGAGCGTGAATACAAGTTTGGGTGTCTGCCGCAGACGCAGGTTCCTTGACAGTTCCGACTGGAAGAACGGCGCCGTTTCATGCAGCGCCCGGTATGTTGTGGTGTTTTCCTTGTCGCTTCCGAACGGGGAAACAAACGCCGTGGCCTCAGACAAATCCGGTGCCAGCTTGATCTCCGTGACCGACACCAGGCCCAGCCTGTCGTCCTTGATGCGCCTGCGCATGATCAGGCCGGAGAGTTCCCGCAGGATCTGCGATTCCAACCGGCGTCGCCTGATTTCGTTCATTGGTCCGGGAGGCCCGCTTACAGCTTACGCGCCACTTCTTTGACTTCAAAGCTTTCGATCTGGTCGCCCATCTGCAGGTCATTGTAACCGTCGATGGCAATACCGCACTCGAATCCTTCCGCCACTTCAGAAGCGTCGTCTTTCACGCGTTTGAGACTTTTGAGCGTGCCCGTGTAGATCACAGTACCGCCGCGGATCAGCCGCGCTTTGTTTGCGCGACGGACCTTGCCGGAGATGACCATGCAGCCTGCCACGTTGCCCACGCGGGAGATACGGAATACCTCGCGGACTTCCGCGCGGCCGGAGATTTCTTCCACTTTGTCCGGCTCCAAAAGGCCTTCCATAGCGGCTTTGATCTCTTCGATAACGTTGTAGATGATACTGTAGGTCTTGATCTCCACGCCCAAGTGTTCTGCCAAATCCTGCGCCTGAGGAGTGGGTCTTACCTGGAACGCCACGATCACAGCGTTCGATGCAGCCGCAAGGTTCACGTCCGAGTCCTTGATGGCGCCCGTGGCTCCGGAGATCACGCGCACCTTGACGTCGTCCGTAGACAGCTTGAGAAGACCGTCGCGGATGGCTTCCACGGATCCCTGCACGTCCGCTTTGATGATGACCTTGAGTTCTTTGTGGTCTGAAAGCCAGTTCTTGAGATCCACAAGAGTGGGCTGCGCGCGGGTAGCCGCGTCAGTGATCTGCTTGTAGTGCTGCCGTTTGGCTGCGATTTCACGACCGTACTTCTCGTTGACGACCGCTTGGAACGGGTCTCCCGCGGAGGGAACGCCATCGATACCGGTAATCTCAACGGGACAGGCCGGGCCGGCTTCCGTCATTTTGTGCCCGTGGTCGTCAAACATGGCGCGCACACGGCCGGAGAATACGCCCACAACATAGGGGTCGCCTTCGCGGAGCGTTCCTTTCTGAACAAGAACAGTGGCCACAGGGCCTTTTCCCGGGTCGATCCTAGCTTCAATGACCCGACCCACAGCCCGCAAGTTTGCATTGGCGCGGAGGTCTAGCACTTCCGCCTGGAGCAGAATCAACTCAAGGAGTTCATCAATGCCTTTGCCTTCTTTGGCTGAAATGGGACAGAATATGGTGCTGCCGCCCCACTCTTCCGGCTGGAGACCGCGCTGCGACAGCTCCTGCTTCACCCTGTCCGGGTTCGCGGCAGGAAGGTCGATCTTGTTGATGGCTACGACAATGGGAACGTTGGCCTCTTTGGCGTGCGTAATAGCTTCCAGTGTCTGCTCTTTAACCCCGTCATCCGCTGCGACGACAAGAACAACAAGGTCCGTAACCGCGGCTCCGCGCGCACGCATGGCGGTGAACGCCTCGTGACCGGGAGTGTCCAAGAACGTTATCTTGCCCCTGGGAATGGTCACCTGATAGGCGCCGATGTGCTGCGTGATGGCTCCGGCTTCTCCGGCCACCACGTTCGATTTGCGGATGGTGTCCAAGAGTTTCGTTTTACCGTGGTCAACGTGACCCATGATCGTGACAACGGGCGGCCGGTGAAGGCGTCCTTCCGTGAGGTCCTCTTCCGCTTCAATGACGGTTTCATCATAGAGGGAAACGACTTTGACTTCGCAGCCGAATTCGCCCGCGAGCAGCGTTGCGGTATCCGCATCGAGGATATGGTTGATCGTAACCATCTCGCCCATCTTCATCAAACGGGCAATCACGTCTCCAGG
>JACPZR010000477.1 GCA_016195395.1 Spirochaetia bacterium | reverse complement strand
GCCGCATTGGCGATCCTCGCGGAAGAGGGTTATCAGGCGCTGAGCCTCCGCAAAGCGGCAAGGCGCGCGGGTGTTTCACAAACGGCCCCTTACCGCCACTATCCAGACTTGGAGTCGCTGTATGCTGACGTGGCGGCAGAGGGCTTCAAATTGCTCACTGCAAAACTGGCCAAAATCCGCGTGCGATACGCAGCGCACCCTTTGCTCCAATTCCGAAAATCCGGAGTGGCCTACGTGGAGTTTGCGCTTGAGTATCCGGATTTGTTTCAGATCATGTATGGAAACCAGATCCAAAACCATTCGCGCCACACAGGCCTTGTGGAGTCGGAAGAGGCAACGTTCAACGTGCTTGTGGACATTCTGACGCACTGCCGTGACGCAGGAATCATTCGAGCCGACCCCGTACGCAAAGCCGCGGTCTCCGCATGGACCATGGTCCACGGCGTGGCTGTTCTGCTCTCCGGCAAACAGGTCATGTTTCGCGACGCCGACCTTCGGCGCGCACGAGCCATCACAAAGGACCTGATTCAGCACCTCTACGTGGGGATGAGGCGCTGACGCTCCGGCGCTTTATTCTGCGGACTTCTGTTTCCCCTCAATCAGCTGTAGAAGCACAACGGCCGCAATGCCCAGCCTGCGGTCCAGTCTGTGCGACGTGTCCATGCTGAAGTCTACGTGAAACTGCGGGAGAAAGGGATTCCATGTCTGCTTGAGGTCACCCACTTTAGCGTCGCCAACGTTCAGCGCGTAGTGCTGAGGAATCAATGCGGAAAGAAAACGACGAAGCAGGGCCATGAGCATGCTGTCTTCTATGACGGTGCCAAACTCATTGTCGTTTGCATCCACAAGAATCCACGTGTCACGGATGAATGATCGGAAGAACTTCCTGCGGACGGCGCCCACACGCTGGTTGGTGGCGATGTCGGTAACGTCGTACGTGGCCCCAAAGTCGAGGATGGACCGGGCCTGGATGCGGAGCAGGGGGCGGTTCTGCGATTCGTCCGCGAACACGGTGATGTCTTCTTTGAGTTTGAAAGCCTTCTGTTTTACATAGAAGAAAAGCTGCGATTTGTCCGCAGAAAAGATGCGGACCGCGCCGCCAAAGATTTTGAAGAACTGTTTACGGGCAAAGTATCGGTCTTGTGTAAATGGGTCCATGGGCGCATCTTCGTCGCCTTGCGCGTGTTGTAAAGCGTTCGTTCCTCTCAGCCAAAGCGCTTGGCGGCCCGCTCTTTGGCTTTCGCGGCTTCCACATGTCTGTAACGGGGTGCGGCCTGCGTCACAAGCGACCGAATGAGAGTCGTGGCCACCTTTGTGGTATCGGCGATGGCCCTGTCGAACGCCTCTTGGTTGGCCTGTGACGGTTTCTGGAATCCGCTGAGCTTCCGGACAAACTGGAGGGCGGCGGCCTCAATCTCCGCGTCGGTGGCCGGCGGGTCGAAATTGAACAGGGTTTTGATGTTGCGACACATGAAGAAACCATCCACCTCCGGCGATTTCCAGTCAACCTGGATTGAGGCGACTGGTTGACCATTGGGCAGGCGCCCTGATCCGCGCCCACTGGAAGAAGCTCGACCAGTCGGCAGGTGAATGGGCGGATGGCGATTCGTCATACCAAGGCGGGGGCCGGAGCCGCCGCCAACGATCAGCGAGGACGGGCGCCCTGCCTTTCACATGAGACGATTCTTTAAAATATTTCCCGGCGTCGTACTCTTTCTTGCGGGTCTTTGGTTCAGCCACCGGCCCATTCTTGAAGGTCGGCACCTCTATGTTCACGGGAACCTTGGGGACGCGCGTTATGTGAACCTGATGCTTGAGCACAACTACAGCTGGCTTGTGAAAGGTTGGCCGGAGTCGTACTGGAATCCTCCGTGGGCTTTTTTTCCCGAGACCGGAGTGACCGCATTTTCTGATACGTTATTGTCGAGCGAGCCTCTGTATATCCCCTTGCGCATGCTGGGGTTGTCAGCGTTATCCGCATTCCAAGTGTGGTTTCTCGTGGTTTCCGTCCTCAACTTTGGGGCTTTCTTTTGGTTTCTGCGGCGTCTTGACGTTACTCATCTGGGAGCGTCCGTGGGAGCGTTCTTGTTTTCTTTTTCAATGCCGGCGAGCGTCCTTCTGGGGCATGCGCAGCTCCATGCCCGGTTCTTCATCCCCCTGGCGCTTGTGGCCTTTCATGCGCATCTGACCGCATCCCAAGCGCTCCGTCGCGGGCTGTGGCTTGTTGCTGCTGCCGCGATCGTGGGATTTCAATTCTGGTCGTCGGCGTATCTGGGATGGTTCTTTGTCTTTGCGCTTGGGGTGGCCGCCCTGGGATTTGCGATGCAGCCCGGCGTCTTCAATCAGATGCTTCCCGCAGTGCGACGTGCTCCGCTTTGGTATGCGTGCGGCGCGTGCGGTTTCTTGTTGGTGACGGCGCCCTTGGCATTCCAGTATCGGGCAAACGCGGCCGTGCGGAGCTGGGAAGAAACGCTCCACTACGTGGCGTCTCCCGGCGCTCTTCTCCACGCCCACCCCGGTGCGTATCTCTATCATTTTCTGGGAGCAACGCCTCTGCTTGAGGACGGAGCTGACGTTATGTTCGCCGGCTTTTTGCTTCTTTGCATGCCCGTCGCTTTTTTCGTGATGATGCGGCGGACAAAGAATGGGCCCGGCGCAGGGCACAGTGTCGGCGTCGCCTCACTGGTGACCGCGCTCGTTCTTCTTGTTGTTTCGATGCGCTGGGGGGATTTCACGCTCTGGAAGTTCGTGTACG
>JACPZR010000481.1 GCA_016195395.1 Spirochaetia bacterium | reverse complement strand
TTCTGGAAGAAAGCGGAAATGTACACCGGCGGCAGCTGGTACGGAAATGAGATCTTCGTGGAAGTACAGACGGAGTTCCAGAGAAAGACGCCGTGGTTTCCGTTGAACCAGAACGTCATTGCAAAGAATTACAAAACCACGGTTTTCATGCATAACGTTTCCGGTGACATCACCACCCATCCCATCGCACGTTTCCCAGGCTGGGTCCTGAACGGATCCCTCTTCATAGCAGGTGATCGGATCTGGCTTATCCGCGGCACAAGCGATGCGCTTGGAGACTGGTCACGAGAACTGCTTTCGATTCCCTTTGCCCGCGCCGACGTCGCAGCCGGCAAAACGGCAGAGGCCACCACAGCCTTCAAACCGGACAGGAATCTCCTGGCCGCCGTCCCTTCCCCCAGCGGCGCCTATATAGCGCTTCTCCTCACCGATGCCACACTGGAAAAACCTACGGAGAACCTGCGCGTTGCCGTGGCGGACGCAAAGAGCATGTCGTTTCTGACCACGCTTGACATATCATGGAAGGGAGTGCCGGGTGTTCCGGAAATCAGCTGGTCAAAAAAAAGCGACAAGCTGTACTTACGACTGGATCAGTCAGTGTTTGAAACACAACCCGAGGGCGGACGACTGGTGAAGAGCGCCCTGTTCCCCCGCTGTTTTATGCCCACATCCAGCGGCCGCATGGTCTCTGACCGCGGAGTCTTTTTTACGCGGACACAGGACAATCGCATTGAGCTCACAAAAACGGCTGACTTTATGGCCTTTGACGCGGTGCCGATGACTGCAAATCCTGCAGAGATCGGGTCCGGCTGCCCCTAACAGTTCTAATACAAAAGCGTAACCAACAGAGGTAAAAAATGAAAGTGAAGAAGCAGACAGCAATCCTACTTGGAGCCGCAGGATTGGTGCTCATTGTCCTAATCTGGTTTGCACTGCGGAGCCCGTCAACGGACCGCACCAGGGAACAGCAGGACATGTCCTCCACCAAAGAACCGGGCGTCCGCATGGGAGATGACGGAATTCCTGTCATTGAAGACGATCCAAAATCCGTTCTTGAACGTTATAAGAAGTGGGCTGTATATCCGCCACACTCACGGCCGCTCTACGCCGGACAGGTGGACCTTACCCAGCCGTACACATTGCCGCGCACTCCCGTTGGCGTCATAGAGAAGCCGGCGCAGGGATGCGAGAAGGCAGCGGATGGCAGCATGAAATGCTCCAAACCTCCTGTAATGTCTGAGGTGGTCTGCACCATGCAGCCGGAACGCTCCATCTCCGTTGGAAAGAAAGACTTTCACATAACGCTTCGCTGCGTAAACCCCAAGCAGGGCGTAAACCTGCCCATCGATTCGATTGAAAGCAAAGTCTATCACGTCCCTCTAAAAGAAGTGATCCCCTCTCTTCCGCCCATATCCGCAGCTGATGACGGCCAAAACGGCGATGAAAAAGCCGGTGATAAGATCTACACGTTTACCGTACGACCCGGCGCGGCGGACTGGGGTCCCATGTATCTGGAGGTGTCCTTCACCGTGCAGGGAATGAAGCATGTCCAGCGGACAGACTGGTACAGCACGCCGCAGAATGTGGCGGAATTCCAGCAGGGAATCCGTGATGCCAATCGCAACGGACACCTCATTGTCTCGGTGCCCGTGACAGTTTACAAAGACGGTTATTACCTGTTTGAAGCCAACCTGGTCCAGAAGGGTGAAG
>JACPZR010000041.1 GCA_016195395.1 Spirochaetia bacterium | reverse complement strand
GAGAGGCAAGGTCTACCGGCGATCCTGAATCAAGCGCATGGAACACAGGCCCAAGTGTTTCCGCAAGTCCCCCGTCGATCAGGCGCCGGCCGAGCACCTCATAGCCCCAGATGTCCAGCGTGTCCATGCGCACGATCGGCTGGTAGTAGGGACGGAAGCGGAGATAGTGGGCCCGGTCTCCCGTGCGCAGTGCGGCGAGGCTTCTGGTTAAATCTCCTTCTGATCCCGGGTGTACGATTGCCACTATGCTTTCATCCCGGCCCGCAGGTTCCTCTGGGCAGCTGTTCGTTTTTTACTTTAGGATAGTGGGAGCAGATGAGCTGGAAGAACTCCTTCTGGGTCTTCACCGCTTTGAGCTTCTGGAAATCCTTCTCGTCCCAAGCCTTGAGACCCAGCTGGAAAAGGGCGGTCTCCGTGGCTCCGCCTACAAAGAGTTCGTTGTGCACCTGCTCCGGCGCGCGCAGGCGGAAGTCTGACAGTGCGACGTACCGGAGATCTGTATAATACCTGCGCCCCACTTCAATGATGTCCCTGGCCTTTTCAAAAGGGAAATTGGTGCCCACCCAGACCGCCGCGCTTCCGTTGGAGGAATAGGGCATCTCGCTCATGGGTTGAACCTTGACTTCTACGCCCATGTCTTCTAATAGAATGGCGCAGCGGTAGGCGGTGTCCTGCCACGCCAGGATGACCCGATGCGTGCTTTGCTTCTTAACCGGCGGAAGACAGCCGAAACCTAGAATGAGGGCAATTGTCAGAGAACACCACCGGACCATAGCGGAAGGTGTTTTTTGGGGCTTTTTACCACAAACAAAAAAATGTTTTCGACGGCGCGCTGAAGGCTTATTTTTGACGCCAGAGTACGCGGCCCGTGGGCCGACATACCAAACCATCGAACCGTCACAGGAGAATGAAATCATGTCGCATTTTCCGGGCGCAAAGCGGGCCCTCTTTCAGAAATATCACATTGGCGGCTGCTCCAGCTGCGGGTTTGCACCCACGGATACGTTGGAGCAGGTTTTCGTGAAGCACAACCGCCCGGCGGAAACGGAAAATGCAATCCAGTGGATCTATGAGAGCGACCGTCTGGACCGCGAGATGCAGATTGATCCCATCGCGCTCAAGAACGAGATGGAAACAGGGTGGAAGCTGATCGACGTCCGCGGTGCGCGCCCTTGAGGCTGCCGTCTATTTCAAAGGGCACGGGCTGGCCAACGTTAAGAGCTTGGCCGGCGGCATCGACCGCTGGGCCCAGGAAGTGGACACGTCGATTCCGCGTTACTGATCTCCTCAAGTGAGCTGAAGTTGTCAACCCGTCATGGCGTTGGCGATCGTGGCCCGGCTTCCAAAGGAGCCGGGCCGTTTTGTTTGCGGGCTGCGCAGGATCGGCGGATCAGGCCCGGTCGAGCGACACAAAGACCGCCTCGGCGTCCGCAAGTGTCCGGCCCTTCTCTTGAATCACGGATGACAAGTGGTACCTGCGCCCCTCATGCTTTACAAGTCGCCCCTCCAGAAGAATCTGGTGGCCAACGCGGCACGGGTGTTTGAAATTCACGTTGAGGTTGACAGTGGCGGCGCGGACCCCCAGCCCCGTGAGGACCTTCGCCATCGTTTCATCGAACAAGAGAGAGATCAATCCGCCGTGCATCCATCCGGGCGCGCCGCTCTGTTCAGGTCCGGGTGTGAACCACGACCGCGAGCAGTGCGACTCGGGGTGGTACAAATAGGATAACTTCAACCCAGACCGATTGGCGGTCCCGCACCCAAAGCAGTGATGGTCTTCTTTGGGGCGCAAAAGAGTGAATTCGCTTCTGGCCGCATCTTCCATGGGTTCTATCACGTGCGTGACATCGGCCCCGCGATACGAATACCACGGTCCCCAGGCTTCCACAGCTTTGGACAATTCAAGCATGAGCGATGAGGAGAGTCGTCCCCACGCACCCACCGGCGAAGGGTGATACAAAACGCCGGACTTGGAGAAACGCATGGACTCCGGCAGGAAGGCGGTGTCGATTCCGCCTTGTGCCATAAGGCGGCCGTCGCGGAGCAAAGAAAACACAACCGGTGTATCCGCGGGTTTTACGAAATTCATTTCTCTACCACACGGAGAAATGAACGGGTACTCAAGGTGGCGGCCCGTATCGTTGTCCTTTACGTGCTTGAAGAAGAAACGCAGGAACGGTTCATCCGTCAGGGGCGTCCCGTCGTGCAACAATCGGCCCTGAAGATCGACCAGGTAAAAATATTCCCGTTCGTACGCTCTCTGCGTCATCGCTGACACGAAAGACGTCAAATGAGCGTCTGTCCATACTTTTGTTGACGCTCGCATCTCTGCTAAACGCATGGCACAATGATCGGATTCGCCGAAGCGCTCCTCCTTGGGATCATCCAAGGCCTGACAGAATTCATTCCCGTGTCCAGTACCGCCCACCTGCGGATTGGGCCCGCTCTCCTGGGATTGCCGGACCCCGGGGCCGCATACTCGGCGGTCATTCAGATTGGAACTTTGATTTCTCTTTTGATCTACTTCAGGATGGACCTCTTTCACTTTGCAAAGTCCACATTGAACGGAATCAAGACGCGTGACTTCTCAGACTATCACGCGCGCATGGTCTGGTACCTTGCCGCGGGCACACTCCCCATTTGCATCTTTGGTTATGCGTTTGCCAGATACATCACGGGCCCCGCCAGATCGCTCTATGTGATTGCTGCGAGTCTCATTGTCTTTGCCGTGATTCTGTGGGTGATTGACAGGTCCGCCAAACAGAAGAAAGCTGTGGAGGAATCCACACTCCGCGACGTTATCTTGATTGGTCTTGCGCAGTGTCTGGCTCTGATCCCCGGAGCATCGCGCTCCGGCACCACTTTGATGATGGGCCTTACATTGGGTTATACGCGTCCCGCGGCCATGCGCATTTCGTTTTTACTTTCCATTCCGGCCATTGCGATTTCTGGATTCTACGAACTCTACAAAGAACGCCATGAGCTGGCCTCTGCGGGCTGGGAAGGCCTGGCCGTTGCAACAGCCGTTTCCTTCTTCGTGGGCTATGCCGCCATCGCTTTCCTTCTCAGATATCTGCGCACACACTCGACGGCCGTGTTTGTTGTGTACCGGATTGTGCTCGGAATTGTGATCTTGGCCCTGCTCTCCGCCGGCATCCTTAAACCATAACGTCGCGCCGGCGCCGGGCTCGATTTCGGGGTTCACAGGAGGCTGTGAGGAAGAGGGGCAAGTCGGGGAAACAGGATGCCTACCGCTGACTGCCTCGCACAGTGTCTTCCAAGGCAATCAGTCGTTCGATGCAGAGACGGAGGAGTCTGAAGAAAAACTCGGGCTTCATGGCGCCCACCCGCAAAAACGTCTCCTTATTGAGTCCGCCGATCTTTGCGTATTCGGATTTCACCTGGGCGCTGATCTTTCGATTGTCGCCCGAGAGAATGCCATCCTCGCCAAACACGCCACCTTCTTTGATCACGGCCGTCTCAAGCATCAAGCCGTCCGGAAGCGACCGCATCAGGGCCACCTCTCCGGCCATCACAGAATACAGCATGCCGTCAGAGATATCACCGGCTGCGAAAATGAAATCCCCGCGGCGGAACGACCTGATAAATACGTTCTTCACATAGTCGAGCACATTGAAGTCAATCGTTCGATCCACGTTATCTTTGATGGCGTCCAATCGGGCCTCGGCTTCAACAATGCGCGCGTAGACGGTGGCCAGCAGTTTGTACAAGAACGACGGATGCTTCCTGCCCAGGTTTACGAAGGTGGCGCTGTCAATGACGATCAGTTTGGCTGTCTCCGATTCCACATGCACGTTCGCCGTCCGTGGTACGCTGTTGATGAGAGCCATCTCGCCAAAAAATTGTCCTTTCTCGAGCCGTCGCATGAACTGCGGCCGGCCGGACTTTGCCGTTGAAACCAGCACTGTGCCATGCGCGACGAAGTACATGTTCCCGTCCGACTTGTCGCCTTCATGAAAGACTACAGAGCCCACCGGAAAGGTCTTTGCGACGATGTCACCCAGCTGCTTCAACTTCAGATTCCATACACACGGTCGGGACCAACTGCCGGTGCGTCACTCCCTTTCCAGCCCTCCAACCTGCCCATTTTGCAGGCAAAACCAGTCCCATCGGCCTCTTTTTCTCCGTTAAGGGAATATCCTGATCCGCCGATCTTGATTGGGAAGGGGACAAACCTCCAATGGCTCGTACAAAACCACAGATAGACGCATACAAAGATACAGAGATTTCTACGGCAAATCAAGGGAAGTTGATCGTAATGCTTTACGACGGAGCGATCCGATTCCTGAAGACGGCCATGGATAACCTGCATCCCCGCAGCTATGACGTCGTAAACACGAACATCATCAAAGCGCAGGACATCGTAACCGAGCTCATGTTGTCGCTCAATCTGGAGCAGGGCGGCGAGATCGCGGAGAACCTGTTCAGCCTCTACGCTTATATGAAGAAGCGTCTACTAGAGGGCAATATTAAGAAAGACCAGGCCATCCTGTCAGAAATCACCAAACTCCTTGAGCAGCTTCGCGGCGCTTGGGACGAGGTAGCGGGCAAAGAAGCCGGGAAACCTGAGCCTGCCCGCGCCAATTACAGGGATCAAGGCGTCAGCTTCTCCATTCGCGGTTGATGGCAGAGCGTTATCGCTTTCTCCTTCACCAGCTCCGTCGACTCCTGAACATTCAATGTCGCCTGGCCATCTACGGCCGGGCGGACGAAGTCGACCGATTTTTTCCCGCCGTTTCCCGCCTTATAACGTTATCTGCCCAAGCAAAACCGACCGGGCTTACCACGGATCCCTTCATTGCGGCTCTGGAAAACGAATGCCTGCGCCTCAATCAAGAGGTGACCACCCGGCTGGAATCGGAATATGATGCACTGGGAACCGACGTTATACGAGCAGAGGCACGTCGCAAGATAACGGAATTCATCCGGAGCAAGGAAGCGGACTAGTCAGGAAAACTGTCAGGACCCACAAGGAGCACAGACGAGGGCAATGAAAATCAGAACATGTAAACAAGCCGCATCTTTGATGTTGCTGGTTGTGTGCGCCGGCGCAGGGCCAATCCGAGCGGCCGACAAGAAATACTATTCCGAACAATGGCCAAAGCTTGAGAAAGCCGGGAAGTTTCAAGAAGCAGTGACGTTGTTCCAGCAGGCTACGCGGGAATATCCCAAAGAAGCCTGGTTCCACGTCTACCTTGGACACTCTCTACGGAAGCTCAACAGGACGGCCGATTCAATTCCCAGCTATGAAGCGGCCATGCTCATCAGCCCAAACGACAAAGGGATTCGACGCAACGCTTCTTCGCCGTTCTATGATTACGGATGGTCTCTTCAAAAACAGGGACGCACGGAAGAAGCGGAACGCTACCTGCGGCGGTCATCTGAAATTACCATCTATTCGGTTCATGCCGCCGGGTTTGCCCGCTTCCTTGCAGAACGGAAACGATTCGATGATGCGGTGAAGGCTTTTGCGCATGCCGTGGAACTCTTCAATGCCACGGACAGGAAACCCGAAGACATGGACCGTTTCCTGAAGTCGTACGAGGAAATGCTGACGGCCTTGGTCAAAGGCAAGGATGCCGCCCACCTGCGCGAGCTGGTAAAGATCGTGGGCAAAGACATTCAGGACGACGCGGTAGAACTCGCTTCCGTGCGCGCTCTTTTGGCGCTGGGTCAGTCCGATGAAGCGGCTGCGGAAGCGCAAAAAATCAAAAACCAAACCTTCCGTAAGCTTGCGAAGGCTGAAGAGGCCGTGGCACAGGGAAAGCTCGCGGAGGCGGATGTGCTCTACAGTGAGGCGTTCGAGGCCGCGCCCTTGGATTACAAAACGCCGGCGGCGGCAGCGCGGACCCTTGCCAACCGCGTGCGCCTGCTGCCGGACTTTGGATCCCGCCCGGAAGCGCAACTGAGCACAAAGTACGCCCAGCTTGCCTTCGACCGGTTTATCCACCAGAATCCGTACAAACAGTCCCGCAAGTTTTCCGCTCCGCTGAAGGGCAGTTTCCGCTTTGGCCGTGGGCACGGGCATCTGGGCGACTATGGCTCCGTGTATGCTCTGGACATGTACTACACGGGAGTGGAGAATCAGATGGGCCGGCCGGTCTATGCGGCCGCGGACGGAATAGTAAAGAAAGTTGAGGATTCGCACCCGGACAATGCGATCGGCGTGAAATACAAGAACGTC
>JACPZR010000480.1 GCA_016195395.1 Spirochaetia bacterium | reverse complement strand
CGGGTAACGCTCCTTTGGAAGCGGTCATCACGGCGGTTCATGACAAACTCGGCGTGAAAACATCAGTCAATGAAAAGTCGATCATGGACGCTTCGCGCCTGGTGGAAACATTCAGCGGTAAGCGCATCTCGTCGAACCGGCCGATCGTGGGTCACGATGTGTACACACAGACTGCCGGTATCCACGCTGATGGAGACAAGAAAAACAATTTGTACGCCAACCCCATCCTCCCTGAGCGATTTGGCCGGCAGCGCGTATATGCGCTGGGCAAGCTGGCCGGGCGCGCATCCATCACGAACAATTTGAAACTCCTGGGGATTGAACTCTCATCGGACAACGAGCAGGTGCTCTTGGACCGCATCAAAGAGCTGGGCGACCAAAAGAAATTGGTCACCGCCGATGACCTCCCCTTCCTCATTGCAGATTTGTTCGGCGGTTCCAGCTCCAAAGCGGTGCGAATCAAGAACGCGGAAATCCGCACATCCTTGGGCCGCAGACCGTCGGCTTCTGTTGAAGTGGAGATCGACGGCCGCACGCATACAGCGGAGGCAGATGGAGACGGGGGCTACGATGCGTTCATGAATGCGCTCACGTCGATCACGGGCGCCAAAGGGATGCAGCTCCCGCAGCTGGTAGACTACGAAGTCCGGATTCCCCCGGGCGGAAAAACGGACGCCTTGGTAGAGACTGTCATTACATGGAAAAGCGACAAAGATGAGCGGAGTTTCCGGACTGTGGGCGTCGACTGCGACCAAGTGGTGGCGGCGATCAAAGCCACCGAGCGTATGCTGAACCGGCAGATTGCGGTGCGGGAAGCAGCTGCGTTTGCCGCACGTCAGGCGTAACCGCCGGTCAACGCTGCTTCAGATTGCTGACGTCACGCGTCAGTAAGAATATCGGGGAGAGTCTTGGACGACGGAGCTGCCGTCAGCAGCCAACCGTGCACGCGCGGCTGCTCGAAGCGATTTCGTTGTGAAGCGACAGGGCTGTGGCCGCGAGATTGTCGATCTTGCCCGCGGCCCGCTGGCGCTGCTCCGCTGTCAGAGTCTTGTCCATCTCGATAATGAATGCCTTCATGGCGCCACGCCACTGCACCAGTTCCGCTCGGTATCCCGGCGGATAGCCCGCGTCACCCGATAAGAATAGTTGGCGGAGCTTTTTCTCAATGGCGGGCGCTCCGGGACGGGAACGCAGAAGAGCAATAAATTCCGCCTGTCGCAGCTTTCTGTAGGCCAGTCTGGATGCGTTGGTGTCAGGAATGCTGGGCGCCATCTCGTGGACCTTGGCGCGCTGCGCATCGTTCAGGGTCCCGCACCAGTCTTCGATAAATGTGAGCGTCTTCTTCTCCCGTTCTGCAGCCCGCTTATCGGCTGGGAGAGCCAGATATTCCTCAAGCTCGGCGTTCTCTTTCTGCATGCGGTTGTAGAAGCGGTCGATCTGGGCATCGGATAACGTGGCAAGGAAGGCGGCAAAATCAGGAAACAACCGGGCAAACGTCCGTTTCCAAGCATCGTCAGTCTCAGCAAAGAACCAATCGGTCTTGGCGGGGGTCACGCCTTCAAGGGCGCGTGTCTTTAACAGGGAAAGCGATGTGGCATAACGTGGAAGTTCCTCAGCGCGGTGCCAAGCCAAGTGCTCTGCAATCCGCTTTTCAAGAAAGCTGCGTTGTTCAGGCGTGGGGTCAAAATAGGAATCAACTCGGTTGAGGAGAAGCCGGTCAGCCGACTGGTAGGCCAGTTTGTAGGCGATGTTCGAGCAGGCGGGAAATACGGCTGCCGCAATGCCCACGCCCACAAGCGCCGCAATCCAGCGGAGCAGAGTTCCCTTCTTCACCAAGCCTTGCATACCCAAACACAACCCTCCGAGCCCAAATACGGCCCACCCTGCAGTGAGCTGGCTACCCTTTTTTGACCCGCACGACCAGGGAACGGTTCCCGCGCAGGAGGGGTGCGCCAGATTGGGCCGTGCATTCGTTTGAAACCGCAGACCATACCGCTGATATCCGCCTTCTACTCAAGGGCGACTCGCTGCATGAATTGTTCAGGGCGGGCCTTCTGGGCGTGGCGCACGTTCTCAAACCCGGCTTCTGTCCGCACGGAGGGGCGCTTCTTCCTCCCGTCGCTCCTAATACGACCAGTCGCTTTAGAAAGGAGGTAGCGGTTACCGCACCGGACCAAGCCGCGCTTCTGGTGGATTTTCTTTCAGAGATTCTTTATTTGTCCAACGTGGAAAAGGTTGTCTGCTGCGAGGTCGATTTCTCAGAGCTGTCCCCCACGGCTCTCCGCGCAGTGATCCATGGCGCGCCGGTTGAATCTTTCGATGACGACATCAAAGCGGTAACGTACAGAGAATCAGAAATCCGTGTGGACGACGCGGGAGTGTATTCCAGCACGATCGTACTGGACATATGAAGTCGGCAGACATCAAACAAGTCGCGCGCCGCGTATCAGATTGGGTGTGGGAAATCCCGGCGGAGTTCCGATCAGACATGAAAGTACCGGCGCGCATCTACGCGTCAGAGGAAATGCTGGAGCGCATTTCCAAAGACAGCTCGATCGATCAGTTGATCAACGTTGCGGCGCTTCCCGGCGTGCAGGAAGCCGTGTTCGTGATGCCGGATGCCCACGAAGGATACGGTTTTCCCATTGGAGGAGTGGCTGCGACTCTCTACCCGGACGGCGTGATCTCTCCCGGTGGAATCGGATACGACATCAACTGCGGTGTGCGTCTTCTCAAGTCGCCGCATCAATACGCGGACATTGAACCGCGCCTGGAAGAGATCGTTCAGCGACTCTACCGTGATATTCCTTCCGGCGTAGGGAAAGACGGTTTTGTGAAGATGACAGCGAAAGAGCTGGATCAGGTGCTCCAGAAAGGCGCGCGTTGGGCGGTGCAGCAAGGGTTTGGTCAGAAACAAGACTTGGACTTCCTGGAATCGCGCGGTGAACTGGCAGAAGCGGACCCGTCTGCCGTCTCTGATCACGCCAAACAGCGCGGCAAGAATCAAGTGGGCACTATCGGTGCGGGTAATCATTTTGTAGAAGTGGACCGCATCGACAAGATCTACGATGAGGAGACCGCGCGCACGTTTGGACTGGAAGAGAATCAGATCGTCGTTTTGATTCACACAGGCTCGCGGGGTCTTGGCCACCAGGTGGCAACGGACTACATCAAGCGGATGATGGCCACCATGGCCGGCCACGGCATTCACGTTGCGGACCGGGAACTTGCGTGCGCCCCTCTGTCGTCTCCGGAAGGGCGCGAATACTTTGGGGCTATGTGTGCTGCGGCAAATTTTGCGTGGGCCAACAGGCAGGTGATCACGGACGCGGTGCG
>JACPZR010000459.1 GCA_016195395.1 Spirochaetia bacterium | reverse complement strand
GCCGGGTTCATGTGCAGGGCCACCACCAGATACGGCTTATAGCTGTTGACCGCCGAAATCCGACCGGGGGCAAAGCGTCCCTTTGAATCGTACGAATCGTAGAGTCGGAACGGAGCATTTACATCAGGCGAGTCCGCGGACTCTTTGCGGTTGAGCCAGGAATCTTCGCGTGACATGTTGGCGCGGAAGCGGATGCGTTTGAACTCTTTGTCCGCCGAGAACTGGCGCAGTATCGCTTCAAATTGTTTCCATCCGTCCTGGGACTGGGTGAGTTCCAGGTAGAAGCGTACGCGCTTTCCCAAAGCCAGCACCGCTTCGTGCTCGGTCAGTGATGTGGCTCGATCCGCGGTGCCGGTGGAATACGCGTCAAGAAACGTCTTCGAGACCGGATCCCATTTGTCGTCCTTGCGTTTGACTTCTGTGCCGCCGTGACCCGGATCAATGACAACAGGGTATTCCGGCCCGTTGTTGGACGGGGCAACCTGAGCGCACAGCACAGCCGGCGCCAGGAAGATGACGAATGCACAGAAAGCGGCAGAGACCCGGCGGCGCGAAACACCGCCGGCGCCCGTGTTACTTGTGGCTCTTGAGGTAGCCGCCGGTTGCATCCAGTAGATCTACTTTGTATTTCTCTTCAACGAGTTTCTGCTTGGAGGGGTCCGTATCCATCATTCGAAGAAAGTTGATCGCGAAGAGTTTGGCAATGCGGTAGTGTTCAATGGCGGCATCAAAGCGGTTGTCTCGCATCATGTCTTCAGCCTGCGCAATCTGGCCGTACGAAACCTTCATCTTCACAAGGTTCTTTTCGTGCGCTGTGACCGTTGTAGAGGAGGAGCTGCCCTTGGCTTCTGCGCTGGAGAGTTCGAAGTTCACCATGGCATCAGAACACTCGGAGAGGATTTTCGTGGTCTGATCTTTGAACATCACCGCAAATTTCTGGAACATGGTGAGGGCCTGTTTGTGGCAGGCGTCCAGCTTCGCTACACCCCCCGCGTAATGACGGGTGTACAGGAGTTCCAGCGCTTTCTTGTAGTTTGTCTTAATGCTTTCGAATTCTTTGTCCGCGTCCGGCACTACAGTCCCATAGTTGGCCACGAGGACGTGGAG
This sequence comes from Spirochaetia bacterium, assembly GCA_016195395.1. Next base: position 2,134 of record JACPZR010000459.1, on the reverse strand, counting down.
ACGCCGCACGTCGTTCTTAACGGCTTCGCGCAGCTGGTCCATGACCAGGACGGCGCGGGCCTGATCCATGTAAGAATATTCCTGTTCCGTATCCTGCGTTTGAGCCTGGCTCGAGCTTGCGGGTTTCTTTTCGTCTTTACCCTGAGGCTGGGTCTGCGCGTTCGTCCCTGGAATGGCGGTCAAGGCGATCATAGCGCCCAAGACTACACGGAGAATGGCTCGGAGAACTGCTGGATCGTTTCGCTTCATCAGTAGAGGGCTGTTTGGATTTGACCCGGTGTCAATAGAAAATTCCGTCCGGGCGGTTAGGAATTCGTTCGATACATGAAGAAAGCTGTGTACACGCGTCGGTTTCTCATACTCCTTGTCCTGTTATGTCTCCGTCCTGTTTTGGCGGGCGACTCCGATATCCTTTCGGCCGGTCGGGTCACGTTGCCCGCCGGTCCCATCCGCAAAACGTGGGATTCCATGGACGATACCAAGCGTCGACAGATCCTGCCTTTCTGGATTGAGTCGCTTGACTCTGATCGACGACCAGCCGTCCGACGGGAACTCATGGAAATTCTCGGCGCCTCTTCCGACCCCGTACTCCTGGGCTACCGCAGGGCAGGGCGCATCCTATTGGAAGAATCTGATCCGGCGCGCCGCATTTCGCGGCTGATGGTTGAACGAACGTTGGACAGACGCCCGGAAGCCACTGCCGTGATCGATTTTTTTGCCGCCGTATCACGCGCACAGAAAGGTGAAGCCCAGCCAGCCTCCAGCTTTCTTTCTATCTGTGCCGTGCCGGACGAGGCCAAGGCGTGTGAACTCTACAAAATTCAAGCCGATGCGGAGGCAATGCTTACGCGACCCCGCATCGAAGAAGCGGATCTCCGCGCTCTCCTGCGCCGCCTGGGGCCGTACTTGGTGCGTGACTTTGCAGTGCCTGCGTTCTACAAACAGACTCTCGGCGGCTTTGGGGACACTCTCTTTGCTCTGGGCTTTCCGCTCGAGGCTGCCATTCTGCTGGATAAAATGACCAGGCACGACAAGAGCCCGGAAGCGCGGACACTCCGCTTGAAAGTCCCGTTTCTTCTGGCCGGCGCCGGCGACTTTGCCGGAGCCTCTCAGTATGTTGTGGAACACGCGGACGTCCGTACGTCGGAACTGACGGCTCTGCGTTTTGAGTGGCTGACACTCGGCGGGCGCTTTCGTGAGGCCCGCGCGCTCTTAAACCAGCTCGGCGCAGAACGGATGGCAACAACGCTGTCGGCCTACAAAGATCCATACACTGGGATGCCCTACAATTCCGATGAGCTTCGGATCAGGGGCGCTGTTCTCATTTACATGGCGGGCGACTCAAAGGGCGCGGCAAGGGAGCTGGAGCTCCTGAGTGAGCAGGCGCGTTCGCAGCGGACCAAGCTTTCCGCGCGCCTTCGTCTGGCGCAGATCATGCTGGAAGAAAACCCGGACCTGGCGCACAAGATCGCGGAAGACGTTACCTATCAGGCGCAGGAAAAGGATTTCACCGGACTTGAATACGCCGCCACCGTTCTCGACGGCTGGGCTCTGTGTTACAAGAAGGACTACTTCACAGCCATCGTGAATTTCACGAAAGCCTCCGGCATCTACAACAGGGACCTTGGGATCGACGGTGTTGAGTACTCGAGGATCCTCGGGATGTTTTATGCGTCCGCCAAGCTCTACCCCTTGGCCAACCACACCCCATTGATCGCGCGGCTGAATGCCATGCTTCAGTCGCGCCCGTTCAATGCCGCGCTCTATACTTTCGGCGCGTACATTCCGCCTGGCGCCGGCGTCGATTTTTTTGTGCGCGAGGCTGTACTTAATCTTCATACACGCGGGGACCGATGGTCGGCGCTGAATCTCTTTGTGGACCGCGACCGGATGCAGGAACGTTATCCGCCCGCGAACACCAATCCGGGCGGTATCCGCGGCTACGCGGCCAGTGTGTTTTGGAGCCGCCTTACGGAATCGTATCCGGTCAAAAAGACCGTGCTCGCTCGGAGCCCCGTACCCGAAGCCGTCCGAATTGGAAGCACGCCGGCCTTTTCTATGCTGGGACCCGCCAACTTCCGGCCCGGTGAAGCCACGCTCTTTTCGTTCTTCCTGGGCGCGGAACGTCACTTCT
>JACPZR010000458.1 GCA_016195395.1 Spirochaetia bacterium | reverse complement strand
GCCGGCGCCAAAACCGGAAATGAAAAACCCGGGGAGCGCCAAAGAAACGACGGCGGAGAAAGCGGCGCCGCCGGCGGTCCCAATGAAAAAGAACTTGAGAAAGTTATAAGATCCCCAGAGCCGCTCCAGCTCCGTTCCAAAACTCCAGAGCATTATGCAATAGAACAGGATATGAAGAATGCTGCCCGGCCCGCCCATCAGGGTTACCAGGAAGTGTGTCAATATTTGTGAGGGGTGAAAGTCGGGCCCAAAGTGCAGGGCCAAGGTCACCGGCGTGATGCCCGTCAGTATACCCGTCGTCTTCTCAACTACAAAGGCCGTGACGAAAACCAAGAGAAGCCTGTACACGGAATCTGTAACGGGCTGGGCCTGTTGTATGGTCCATCGGTCCTGCATCTGGCGCCATGAAACTCAGGCGTGGGGCTTTTTCAAGGCTTTTGCTTGCCCGGGCTGGGGTGGTCGTTTGTTAGTCGACGGGGATGGGCCTTTGTATCCTATGGCATAGGAGACGGGCCCTCGGTCCGTTACGGCCATGACGGAAAGGCAGAAGCGTATTCTCAAGATTATGGAGCGCGCGGTGCTCGCGTGCTTCTTTGTAGGGGCCGTGATCGGCGGCATTATCTTCGGCTGGGTAGTGGCCGGCGTGAGCCACGGGGAAGAACTGTCGCTCCTGGCCAACTTCCGCCCCACAACGCCCACGCGTTTGTATGACCGCAATGGGGAAGTCTTCGCGGAGCTGTTCCTTCACCGACAAGAACTGGTTCAGTACCAGAATATTCCGCCGCACGTTGTGCACGCATTTCTGGCCGTAGAAGATGACAACTTCTACAATCACTTCGGGATCGACTTTTTTGGTATTCTCCGCGCCGCCGTAAAGAACGTCATCTCGTTGCGCGTTGTTCAGGGTGGTTCCACTCTGACCCAGCAGCTGGCCAAACAGATCTACCTCTTTTCTGAAGGGGAGCGCGGGAGAACGTTCACGCAGAAGATCCGGGAGACGCTCCTGGCTCTTGAGATGGAAGAACTCCTCTCCAAGAATGAAATCCTCGAAGTCTACTTTAACGCTGTCTATTTGGGTCATGGGTGCCGCGGCCTTGCCTGCGCGTCCAAACTGTATTTTGGAAAGAAAGTGGAAGACCTCAGTGTGCCGGAAGGCGCATTGCTGGCGCGTCTCCCCAAGTCGCCTGTAGAATTCTCCCCGTTCAAAGATCCCAAAGAAGCCATGCGCCAGCACAAGATTGTTCTGCGCCGTATGGCTGACGTTGGCTACATCCCCAAACAGGATGTGGACCGCATGCACCGCGAATTCTGGGAAGACTATTGGGGCCGTGTGATCGTGCAGGCTCCGTCTCAGAATATTTACGCTGAGAAAATGGACCTTGCTCCCTACTTCACGGATTACGTGCGGCAGGTTCTGGAGGCTCAGGAAGAAATCGGTCAGAGCATTTATACCAAAGGTCTCCGTGTGCACACTACGCTGGACCTGCGCCAGCAGCGCATCGCGGACGACGAGATGAAGCGCGCCGTTGATAACGCGAACAAGGTGGGTCGTGTGTACGCTCTCACCGGCGGTAAGGGCGGAGTGGATATGGGTCTCTTTGGCTTGTATTCAACGTTAGCTTCTATTCTGCCTGTAGGCCACGTTTCTGTGAGCGGCTTGGACGAGCGCGGTCAGCTCCGCAAAGAAATTGAAAGCGGGACGCTGGATGCGGCGCAGTTGTTGTCCTATCTGGTGCCGGAAGGGTATAACGTCGGAACAGCCTTTGAAGAATTCCGCAAAGACACCATCAGCTATACTACCAACTTGGAAGTGCAGGGGGCGTTTTTGGGCATTGAGCCGCGGACCGGCTACATCACTACCATGATCGGCGGTTCCAAGTTTTCTCCCACGAACCAGTTCAACCGCGCCATGCAGGCACGCCGCCAGCCGGGCAGCGCGTTCAAGATCTTCGTGTACGGTGCGGCTCTCGAAGAGCGCGTCATTGGTTCTTCCAGCGCCTTGAACGACGCGCCGTTTTTCACGATTTCGCCGGACGGGCGGTCGTGGGCTCCGGAGAACTATGACCCGGGATTCCGCGGTCTGGTCCCCGTTGAGACAGCGTTTGCGTTGTCTCTCAATACGTGCGCCGTGCAGACATACTTTAAAGTGGGCCCGGACCCCATCATCGATTTTGCTTCACGTTTGATGAAGATCAAGAACAAGAATCGCTTCAATCCGGACCCTGCCATTGCGCTCGGCGCAAGCGAGATCACTCCGTACGAACTTGCCACAGCGGTTTCCATCATCGCAAACGACGGCAAAGACGTTATTCCGTTCGCAGTGCGTTATGTGACGGATCAGAGTGGTAACGTTCTTTATGACCAGGAAACAAATATTCAGAAGGCGCTGGCTCTGAAGACAAAGGCGCAGAAGATCCAGGTCATTGAGCCAGGGACGGCTTTCATTCTTCGTCAGATGATGAAGGCCGTGGCTGACCACGGAACAGCCCACCGTGGTGTGCGCGGCATGAGCAACTTCATGGGCGACATTGCATGCAAGACGGGAACTACGTCGAGCTGGTCGGATGCATGGATTGGATGTTTCAACCCCGAATACGCCACCGTGCTGTGGTTTGGTTTTGATAAGTCGAGCGTGACATTGGGCCCCGGGCAGGCCGGCGGTTATATGGCGGCTCCCGTAGCGGGTTCTTTTTATCGTCGCTTCTATAAAGAGGCGGGCCAGGACGCCCCGTCGTTTTCGCAGCGACCGGACCACAACGAGCCCACGCCTGACATCGTGAAGGCAGGCTGCGGCGGTTGGTC
>JACPZR010000453.1 GCA_016195395.1 Spirochaetia bacterium | reverse complement strand
GGCGACTCCTGAAAACCTGCCCGACACCGGGTCGGCGTTGCCGCTGAAGCGCACCACCTCAAGCCCGGTTCCCAATTCTTTATAAAGCGACGGTGTGTCGAGAATGGGAACGGCGCCGCCCTCAGGGAACGATGCCTCCAGATTGTGAAAACCGATGCCCGGAGCCGAGCGCGCCCCGCCGGTGGCATTCCCCGTGGGCTTGGCTTTGCCCCGGCTCGCGGTGAAGAGGTTATGGCCCAGAAAAGCCAGCACGCCGCGGTCGATGATGGAATGTTTCGATGTCAATAGGCCTTCGCGGTCAAACGGAGTCCAGCCCTGCGGCCGGTCCGAGTTCTCCGGGTCTTCCACAAGACAAAGCCCGGATGACGTTACAACGCTGCCGACTTTGTCTTTAAAGGCGCTCATGCTGTCCTGATGCATCCTCGCATTCGCGTTAGTCACAAGGAAATCGATGATGAGGTCACTGAAGGCGCGCGGATGCAGGAGGACTTTCCCGGTGTAAGTATCCGGTTTTACGGGACCCAGGCTTGAGAGAACAGAGGTGCTGAAGGCCCGGGCCGAACGCTTCATGTGACTTTCAATGTCCGACTCGCGGCTTACGGTGAACCCGTCATAATCGAAACTCGTAACCTCGCTGTCTGTCCGGGCCATTCCCATCACAAACCACCCGGCCAGAGTGCGCGCGGAACTCATACGGATTCCCGCGGTATTGACGATAGCGTTTATGATCAGTTCAACGCTGAACTCCGCCCTGTCCACGGCAATCCGTGCGTCGCTTCTGACTTCTTTGATGAGCATATCCAGATAGTCGACCACACGCCTGGGCGCCATCTGCGCGAGGTTGTCGTCTACGAGAGAGAAGTGCGCGTCGGGCGGCATGGTGCGCGCTGCGTTATCCGCAGTGGATGCAATCCGATGGTGCTCGCCGGCGGGGGCGTGAACCGCTGTTTCAACCGCTTCCACCGCCGCGGCGCGCAGTGCTGCCGGATCGCTCGAATTGGTGGTCACAAAACCCGGCCGTCCCTGCGAAATGACGCGGACGCCGAACAGATCTGTAGACCCGGAAGCGCTCACAGTAAAATCGTCGTTTTCGTAGACCACTCGGAGGCCCGTCGTGTAGGTGGCGAAGACTTCCGTGTCCCCCTTCTTGCCCACTTCTTTGATGATCGTATCCCCGGCCTCGAGAAGTGATCCGGCTTTCTTTCGATGGTCCAATGAGGTTTGTCCTTTCTGAAGAGTCTCGGCGGTCAAGAAGCGCCTCCAATGAGAATGTCGCAGCGAATGTACGGTCCGCCCGCGTCCACCTTCGCGGGCTGTCCTTTGCCGCAGTAACCGGCGCCCAGATCCCAGCGAAAATCGCGGCTGACCGCATCAACAGAGGCCAGCACATCAAAGGCATTTCCGGAAACTGTCACTTTCTGCACCATCCGTCCCAGCTTTCCATTTTTGATTTCATGCACACGCGATGCGCCGAACATGAATTCACCCGTGGCGTCGGCCTGTCCGCCCTCGGGACCGTCCACGAAGTACCCGTCGGCGATTCCCTGCACCATGTCGTCGAGCTTGTCTTGGCCCGGTTCAATGTAGGTGTTTCGCATCCGGATCAGGGGTTCATCACTGAATTCCCAGGCGCGGGCGTTACCCGTGGGAGCCACACCGTACTGTGCTGCGGTTTCACGGTTGTGCAGATAGCTTTTCATGATCCCTTTTTCTATAATGACGGTGCGCTCTGTGAGAACTCCCTCGTCGTCCACGGGGAGCAGACCTCCCGCGCCGCCGTTGTGTTCGCTGGCTCCGCTGTCGCACATCGTGACGAGAGGAGACGCTACAGCTGTGCCCACCCGTCCGCGTGCCACGGATCCCGAATTCACAAAGTCCGCCTCTACAGTGTGGCCGATCGCTTCGTGACTCAAGAGGCCCACCATGGCGGGCGAAAGAATGACCCGCTTTCTTCCTCCCGAGGGAGACGGCGCCGCGAGCAGGTCAACGGCGCTCTTGGCGGTAATATCGATGAATTCGTCCAGTTTATGATTCAGGAAGAGACACTCCCATCCACCGGTTCCCCCCGCAGATTCGTGGCCTCGTGTCAACTGTTGACCGTCACCGGCGAATGCCGAGAGCCGCAGCTCCGGTCTTGCCAGTTGTATCCATGCGTCCGCGCCGTCTGATGTCACCACGACTTTCTCTTCAAAGATTTCCGAGTACTGGCACTGCGCGGACTGGATCTTTTCAGAAGCCTCCCTGAGTTTGATTTCACTTGTCCGGACGACGTCGAGCTTATGCGACAATGGAATGCGTTCCAGTTCCCGGAAGCCGGCCACGATAAAGTCGCCCTTGGCAAGGCGACCCGGAGCCAACGTTACTTTATGCTTTTTTCGACCCGCCAGCGAACGCGCCATCTCTTCGGCGGCACGCATGGCCCGCTCAATCCCGTCGGCGGTGTGGTCAGATGTGGAGGCAAAACCCCAGATCCCGTCCACCAGCACGCGCACCCCCACGCCGTTGTAGGAGCGCACGCTCATGTCAGCCAGTTCCCCTTTGCGCATCCCGACCGTGCGTGCGGTGCGCTTGTGGAATCTGAACTCCGTGAAGTTGCTGTTCTGTGAGGCCAGTCGTTTAAAAATTTCTCGCATGTTGTTTCCTTTCGTTCTGAGGTCGTTGTGCTCGGACATCGTGTCCTGGCCCAGCCGCCGATTGTTGTGCGGCCTGTTCGGCCTTCGCGGACCCCCTGTCCGCGGTGCTTTGCTGCGCAAATCACGTCCCTAGCGGGATGTGACCTGGGCGTCTGTGCTTTGCGATCACGTCTTCGTGATCAATAGATCTTCTGCCAACTGCACCAGTACCGACGCGC
>JACPZR010000452.1 GCA_016195395.1 Spirochaetia bacterium | reverse complement strand
GGACGTTCTGTGGCCAGTAATCTTTCTCGCGGCCCGGTGTGTTAAACTCGTACGCGCCACGATACACGGTGGGCGTTGTCTCAAAGTTGCCGTGCGGCGGCGGGGAAGCCGTGGTCCAGTCCAAGGTGTTTGCGTTCCACGGATTCTTTGTGGCATACGCGCCGCGTCGGTAGCTCATGATCATGTTTACAAAGAACGGAACCTGACTGAGGAGAATACCAACCACGCCGAACGTAGCGATCTGGCGGTACATTACGAGCGTCGGGTGCATCAGGTTGGGCCATACCGAGTAATCGTAGATCCTGCGGTGCTCGCCCATCATCCCGCCAAAGAAGAGCGGAAGGAAGATCATATTGAAGAAGATCGTAGTGCCCCAGAAATGGAGCTTGCCCAGCGTTTCATTGGGCATGCGTCCCATAAATTTGGGATACCAGAAATAAACGCCCGCAAACCCGCCGTAGACCACGGTGGGAATCAGCGCGTAGTGGAAGTGCGCGATCACAAAGTAGGTCCCGTGAGCATAGATGTCGAAGGCGCTGGATCCAAGGTAGATACCGGTCACGCCGCCGATCAAGAACTCCCCAATGAATCCCAGAGCAAAAAGCATTGGGGTTTTGAGGACGATAGAGCCCTTCCACAGGGTGGCGATACTTGCGAAAATGATCACTGCAAATGGAATCGAAATCAAGATCGTGGTGATACTGAAGAAAACCGCCATCTTGGGATTGATCCCGGACACAAACTGGTGGTGAGCCCAAACAACGAAGCAGAATAAGTGTTGGAAGAGGAGCGGATCCCCTCCCGCAATCGGATTGTAGAAGCCGGTGCCCACAGCACGGTCAAAGAAGAGCATCACGGCGCCGGCGAGCAGCGGACCCACGGCAAACATGAACAAGAGCACAGCGATGTCGATCATCCACACCACGAGCGGCAGACGGAACCAGGTGAGGCCCGGGGCGCGCATGTTGAATGACGTTACAAGGAAGTTGATCCCGCCCATAAGGAAGGCCACAAATTCCAGCGCAACAGCGATAATCCAGAAGTGCCCGCCAAGCCCGCTTGTAAACGACGGCCTGACAGAATAGCCCTCATTGGCCGACAGCGGCGGATATGCTGTCCATCCGCCTGCGAACGTTCCTCCGGGAACAAAGAACGATGCCAGAAGGATCACCGTGGAGATGAAGAACACCCAGTAAGACATCATGTTGAGTGTTGGGAACGCCATGTCGTCCGTGCCCACCATCAGCGGGATCAGAAGGTTTCCAAAGGCGGCCAAAAGAATCGGCATGGCCACCCAGAAGATCATGATCGTCCCGTGCATTGTAATGAAGGAATTGTATTCGTTGGCAGTAAGCTTCCCGTAAAATGGAATCGAAATTCCGGGGAAGGCCAGCTGCATACGGAACACGTATGAAAGAAAGCCGCCCACAAGCGCCATGAAGATGCCTGTCAGCAGATACTGCATGCCGATCACCTTGTGATCGGTGGCGAAGATGTACTTACGCCAGAAAGTTGTTGGAGCCGGATGTAAATGATTCATATTTTCTCCTACTTCAGCTCTTTGATGTATTTGATCAGGGCTCCCGCTTCCGCGTCGGAAACAGGGAGAGACGGCATTACGTTGGGATAACCTTTCACAACGTCTGCCTTGGGTTCCATAATGGATTTCTTGAGATACGCTTCGTCAACGTTTACGCTGCGCTCTGCTCCGTCTGTGACAACGGTTTCTGATTTGCCGTAGATGCCCTTCCAAGACGGACCCACGAGCCTTGAGCCGTCGAGAGAGTGGCAGGATTGGCATGCATATTTCTTGACGATGTCCTGGGGAACAAGAGAGGTTCCGGCGTTGGGATCTTCCACCCATTTGTCGAACTCTTCCTGCGTGTGCACGTGCAACGTGGCCCGCATCACCGTGTGACCGGCTCCGCAGATCTCCGTGCAGGCGATGTCATACTTACCCACTTTGGTTGCGTTGAACCAGCCGCGCCATGTGCGGCCGGGGACCGCATCCTGCTTCACGCGCAGAACCGGAATAAAGAAGCCGTGGAGAACGTCTTTGGCTTGGAGGAAGAAAACAATGTTTTTGTTCACAGGGACATGCAGGTCGTTCGTCGTTGTGATGTCGTCAGCTGTGCCCAATTTCCCGTCTTTGCCGGGATGAACAAACTGCCAGTTAAACTGCTGTCCAATCACGCGGACTGACACATCGCTCACCGGCGTGTTGATCTTCATGTTGGTCCACGCGGATGAGGTGGCAATGTCAATGAAGAAGTCCAGACCTACAATGAATAACGTGGGGAAAATCACCCATCGCATCTGCTTCCAGGTTTCTCCCTGGATGTACTCCGCTTTTACGCCTTTCCGTTTTCTAAAACGAATGACGAAGTAGATCAGGATACCCTCGGCTACGATGAGGCAGGGTATGCCCAAGATGCCGATGAGGATCGTGAGATCATCCATCTGCTGGCTGAATGTAGAAACACCCTCCGGCACGAAAGGCTTAAGCAAATCCATCAATTCCATATGGCTATAAATCCCTCGTTATTTCAGTGCGCGAACGCGTGACGGACTCCCGCGCCTGGGGGTAGATGGCAAGTAGTTTTTGATTGAGTCCAAGTCTTAATCAAATATACAACCTTTTCCACGTCCAGTGAGCGCCGCGAGAAGGGCCCGGAAAAAAGTAGGTGCTTGCGGGGCCGGGTTTTTTTCCCTGGGAAGCTGGAACTGGTCACGTAAGGAGAACGGTGTATGGTTGACTTCAAGCTTGCAGATCGGATGGCTAAGATCGACACATCCGAGATCCGCCGGGCCTTTGACTTGGCGGCCAAGTTGAAAAACCCAATCAACCTTTCCATCGGACAACCCCACTATCCTATGCCGGAACCGATTGCGGAGGCCATCGCTAAAGCAGTCCGCGATGGCAAGAACGCCTACACAACGACGCAGGGTATTCTGCCGCTTCGGGAGCGCATCGCGCGCAAGTTTAAAGAAGAAAATGGATTCACTGCGGAGCCGGAAAATATCCTGGTGAGCTCCGGAGTTTCATCCCTTCTATACCTTTTATTTTCCGTACTGATCAACCCGGGCGACCGCATACTTCTGACCGATCCGTGCTTTCTAATCTACAAGAGTCTCGTCGATTTATTTGGCGCCAAACTGGAAACGATCCCTGAGGATTTCGATGTCTCACAGACTGAATCCATTCCCACGGCGGGACTCAAGCTGATCCTATACGCAAGCCCGTCGAACCCGTCGGGGTACGTTATGAAGAAAGAGCAGATCAGAGCATTGGGCGCGCTGGCCGACAAGAGCGGCGCTCTCCTTGTGTCCGACGAAATCTACGAGCTGTTCGATTACGACAAGGCCTTCCAGAGCGCTGCCCTCGTTTACCCGGGCACCATGACAATGATGGGATTTTCCAAGACATACAGCATGACCGGCCTGCGGCTCGCAGCAGCCACCGGACCCAAAGACATCATCAAAGCGATGACAACACTCCAACAGTATACAGTCGTGTGCGCGCCTTCCGCTGTTCAATGGGGAGGGCTGGCGGCCCTGGACGTTGACATGGCGGCGCGCGTGCGGGAATACAAAGAGAACCGCGACTACATGACAGACCGACTCAAAGGCAAACTGAAATTCCGCATGCCGCAGGGAGCTTTCTATATCTTTGCGGAGCTCCCGGAAGAGGATAGAAGTTTCATAGACCGCGCCATCAAAGAGAAGGAACTGCTCCTGGTGCCGGGGAGGATTTTCTCCGCTTCCACAAGGCATATCCGGATCTCTTTCGCCGCGTCCAAGGACACGCTGGTCCGCGGCTCTGACGCCCTCCTCCAGCTTCTTTCATGAGTCCCACGCACCCATTCGCCCTTGCGTTTGCTTCTGTGCTGGGCCTTCTTATAGGAAGTTTCTACACCGCCACTGCATCACGCGTCCTCTATTTTGTGTACGGACCGGCGCGGAAGATTCCCAACCGATGGAAAGAATTCTTCACCGCGCGTTCGTTCTGCATGCAGTGCGATGCGCCGATCAAGCGCCTCTACCTCATCCCCGTGGCCGGCTACTTTCTCTCCAAGGGGAAGTGTGCCTCCTGCGGCGGCCGCATCGGCCGGCTCACGCTGGTTGGCGAAGCGTTGCCGGGCATTCTCTTTCCCGTACTACTCTTGGGCGGAATGAAAGCCTTCGCCGCGCTCTGTACGATTTTTCTTCTGGGTCATCTCTATATCTCGATCGCAACAGATGCGAATTTCTTCCTGTTGGATCACGAGAATGCGGCGTTCCTTGGAGTGTTCGCTGTGGCCGCAGTACTCGATCAGACCGGTTTTTCCTGGACCGACATTCAGCCTCACGCTTTGTCAGCGCTCGGGGTGCTCGTCCTCTTTCTGTTATTGTTCGCCGTTGTGCGCGGACGCGGCCTGGGGTTCGGTGACGTTATCCTCGCGCCCATCCTCGCATTTCACGCCGGCTTCCCGTGGGTTCTCATACTCTTTCAAGCTGCCGCGCTCGGGAGCATCGTCTACGTGGCGTTGATCAAGCGCGACCGAACCACACCGATCCCTTTCGGGGCGTTCATGGCCGGGTCATGGATGCTCGCTGTTTTCGCGAGGTCGGTCTGGGCGTGGAAAGAATCGGGCTTCTATTTTCCGTACACGTAGTTCAGCCGCATGTACACACCCGGGTTGTTTGCGATGTATTTCATCAGCTTACCGCGGGGAATTCCGTAGGCCTCCAGATCACCGGACGCGCGGAAATCGAATGACGACGGAGACTCTTTCTGGAGCTGGAAGATCTCACCGCAAAAGTCCCCGCGACCAAGCGTCTCCACCAGGCCCTGCCCGTTAAACACTTCCACTTTCCCCTGCCGGATAATGAAGGCGGTTTGAAAGAGCTCCTTCTGGCGGATCAGGTAATCGCCGGACCGGAACTTCTGCAGCTCGAGAATCAACTCCAGCTGCGTCTTCTGCGCCGACGTGATGCCCCGGAAGAAACGCGAATTGGTAAGAAGTTCCCACGTCCCCGTCTTTCTGATCTCTGACAGGCGCGCAAAGTCCTTCACCAGTTCTGAGCCGCGGATGAAGTTCAGGAATTTGGATTTTTCGACAGTCAACGCCATCGTCTCTGTCTCTGCGATAACGTCCGCGCTCCGGGGTTGGTCCAGAATCAATGACGCCTCGCCGAAGTACTCGTAAGACCCGTAGCGTTTGAGAACGTCATTCGCGTCCTCCCCTTCCTGATCCATGCCCTCAACTTTCACATTGCCGGACAGAACGATGAAGAACTTGTCCCCGGGGGTGTTCTTGCGGATGATGTAGTCGCCCCGTTTGAACGTCTCCTGCTCTACGATCGTGATGAATTCTTTGGCCTTTGATATGGGGAAGTCGCGGAAGATGTCGATGTTGGACAGAACGTCCAGAAGTCGATACGCCTCCTCGTGCTGCGGGGGCGTGATGGGCGGATAGAGCGTATGCTCTATGCCAAACCGCGCGAGCGTCATTTCCGTCCCGGGCGGCATGTCTTTGCGCGCGATATGGTAAACCGTGATCTTCTTTTGAACTTCCGACGGGAGAGTGCGCAGGTGATCTACGCGCGTGTGCAAAGGAGGAATCCCCGCTTCGTGATAGATGATCTTGTGGTGAAACGGAAAATCGAGCAGATCCAGGTAACGCGTTTCAGGAAGGATTCCCTTTTCACGCATCTCTTTGAACTTGTCAGGGTCATTCAAGTGGTCAGATGAATACACGAACGACTGGTCTTGAAAGACGAATTCAAACGACAGACTGGGGATGGAGTGGAGCGCGTAGCTGAACCGGAACTCGGCGCCGTTGATCATGTACGTCTTACCGATGATCACAGGAACAAAGTCGAACAGGGTGAACAGCTCTTTGGCGGGAATCCGGGTGAGAGCGCTGTACTTGCGGATGAACGAATACATCACCGTCTCGGAGGAGTAGACCGTGATCTTGCCTTCTTCGAGCACTTTCTGGAAGGTTCCGGCGTCATGGTCCGCGTGGCAGTGAGTCAGAAGGATACTTGAGATATCTTTAGGGTTTACGTTGGAACGCTGCAACCACTCGGTGGAGTTCACCGGCGGGTCCACCATGATTCCCTGGTGGTTGATCCACAGCAAAAACCCGCTGGTATTGTCATCCGGGTCAAAACCGTGGCTGGGCCCAAGGCACGTAATTCCCAGCAGCGGCGGCTTGTACGGTTCCGGCAGACGCTCGCCGGATTCATAGATAACGTTGAATCCCACTTCCCCCGGGAGGTCCGTGTTTCGTCCCCAGGCCTGATCAAGAATCGCAAAGTTGCCGTCCGGCTTTTTCTCGATGGTAACCTGGTTGATACGCACCTTGTCGTCTCTGAAGACCACAAATTTCACAAGGTCATCAAGTGTGCGGTTTCCGCGGAAGTAGTCCATTTCCGCTTTCATATCCGGAAAGCCGAAAGTATTCTCTCCGTCCACGTACTCGGACCGCAGGTCCACCACGTCGGGACCAAAGACGGCCTCGCGCAAAACCGTCTTCAGCTGGTCGCGCTGTTCTGCCGTGCACACCACATAGGTCTTCTTCTGGCGCAGGAAGTGATTGTAATAGAGAGGAAATTCGATTTCCGCAACAGAGATGCCTTTGGCCACGTGAAAGAACTTGTTTGGCAGCACAAAGATCTGCGGCGTGCTCCGCGGCAGGAACATGGAGTCCTTGATGGTCTCCGGCGGGGAGCCGATCTGCATATAGCCCGCCGATGTTTCTAGGATATACCCTCCACGCGGAAGGGTTGTGTATGGCTCGGTCAATTCAATCTTCGGCATAGAGCCGTGCTATCCTTTGGTTACGGTTCAATATATTGGACGATCAAAAAGCCGCGACGGCAACAATCCGCCGGCAGCGCCAATTTCGTTCAAATGAGGTGATTTCCGGGTTGAACCACAATAATCAACCACAAAATGCTCCCTACGGACTAGCTGTCGTGGGCATCATATCTAGAAAATCGCCCCCGAGGCACTCGAGGCGCTCAAGCCCGCTGATTGGCCTGGTGTCGCTCTGCCTTCTGGCCGTCTGCGTGACCAGCGGCGCTCTCTCGGGGTGCTATTCCAATTCAAACGACCCTGTCCTCCAGGTCTATGTGGCGCCGGCTGCCGGCCACGATCATGTGGCTGCGTTCACCTACCAGGAGATGCGTTCAGGCGTGCGGGTGTTTCCCATGTCGGACAATCTTGGACACAATCACACGGTAACCATCACAGACGTTGATGTAGCCAACATCGACTTTGCGTTCCCCGTTACAGTCACATCGTCCTTTGAGATGGGCCATGCCCACGCTGTGACGATTCAGAAGATGCAATTCAAGCAGTGAAAGTCGCACAGGCACCAGAACGATGCCTGCGCGATATGTCGCTTAGGTGTGTTTGGAAATGAAGTTTTTCAAGACCTGTTTGGGCAGGAGTCCTACCACTTTGTCAACAGGGCGGCCGTCTTTATAGAGAAGAAGCGTGGGGATAGACGTGATTCCCAAATTCTGAGCCGTGATGGTATTCTCATCCACGTTCAATTTTGCGAACTTGACGTTCGGCATTTCGTTGGCCAGTTCTTCCACGATCGGGGAGACCATGCGGCACGGACCGCACCACTCAGCCCAAAAGTCCACAAGCACGGTTCCTGATCCGGTTTCCGTTGCGTAGTTGTCATCAGTCACTGTTCTTACAGCCATTCTAGTGTTCTCCATATGTAATAGTTCTGACGCCTGCGGGGGCCGGGGGTTACAGCGGTTTTCTGTCCCCTACCCCTTTTTCTTTTTGTCTTTCATGTGGGCGTCGATCTTTTCTTTGATCGCGTCGAGCGACGTGTTGATCTTTTCCAATTCCGACTTGTTTCCCGTCAACATATAGATTTTCTTGAGCATGTCAAAAATGCGGCGGATTGTCTCCAAGTCTGAAACGTCGCGGGTGCTTAGCTCATAACGGGACCGATATTCCTGGGCGGAATACTGGCTCTCTTCAATGAGGAATTTCAAGAGTTCATGGCGGTCGCGGTAGAATTCCCCGGACGGATCTTTGGATTTCTCAAATTCCTTGAAGTCGAAGAGGTTCTTTGTCAAAACCGCCAATTTATAGTGTATGTCCGGAAACGACCAGCGGAGCTTTGAGGTGCTCCCCATCCCGTTTTGCACATTGTCGAGCGCGGCTTTGAAGGCGCGGACAAGCTTGAGCTTGTGCGCCGGGTTCATGAGTTCGAGTGCCGCAAGTCGGTCCTTGTTTTCCGTGAGGGAGCCGTCCATGTCAGAACCGGTGATTTTTAGAAGGTCGCTTATTGCATTGGAGAGTTCTTTGCGCGCGTCTTTCAGTGCTGCATCGTCCATACGCTCCTGAATCTTGCGGGAAAGTTCAGAAATCAGAACCAGTGAATTGGACAGCTTGATGCTCTCAGCGGCAATGGACACCTTCACGTAGGGTTCCAGCTTCGAATTCTTTTTCGAGAGCGACTTGATGGCCGAGATATCTTTCTTTACGTCGTCCACGCAGGCCTTGTAAGGCTTAACTTTTTCTTGGAAGAGATGCTTCAGGTCGCTTGAGACCGCCATGGGTCATTTTCGACCAGAAAAAGGCCCCCGGCAACAAAAAACCCCTTTTTTACATCGGGCCGGATTTTTGCGTGCAAGGGGACCCTGGGGTGGGTTTCTTGGTCCCTGATTGTAGGGAACTCCCCGGATTCCCTCGCAACGCGGAGGCATCATGCACAGACTGCTTTTCTTGGGAAGTATCGGCCTTTCAGAATGGCTGATCATCCTCATCGTGGTCCTCGTTCTCTTTGGAGGGACAAGGATTCCCAAACTCGCAAAGGATCTAGGGTCGGGAATCCGTGAGTTCCGTAAAGCTCTCTCCGGCCAGCCCGAGGATCTCACTGATCAACGTCCGCCGGAAGCGCTGCCCAAGCCGGAACCACAGCAAACGACACAGCCTGCTCGTCAACCTGCCGCTAAGAGGAAGCGCCGCTCCTCATGAGCGAAAAGAGAAAACCAAAAACAAAAATCATCCCGACGGCTAGGATCAGTCAGCGCCCGGTCAACCAACAACCGGACTTCAATCTTGACGACGAAATCCAGCAGGAAGAAGGAACCGGCGCGCGCGACCGGCTGATGACGATCGGCCATCACCTTGAGGAATTGCGACGGCGCATCCTTTGGTCGATAGGGATACTGGTCTTCACCGCTTCGATCATTGGATTTTTCATCAACGACGTCCACGCGTTCCTAACGCTCCCCTATCATCAGTTGACCGGCCTGAAGCTGTATCTTGGTTCCGTGTACGCGTCCGCCGAGATATTGTTCAGCCTTTCCATCCTTCTCGCGATCGTGATCACGCTCCCGATTATTCTGTTTATCCTGTGGGGGTTCTTCACTCCCGCCGTGTCACCGCGCACCGCGCGGATGGGGAATGTTGCCATGGGCGCATCCACGCTGCTTTTCTGGGCAGG
>JACPZR010000470.1 GCA_016195395.1 Spirochaetia bacterium | reverse complement strand
GCTCTTCCGATCCAGTCTTCCTCTTGTGCTCTCCTGCGCGGCCGGCTTCTGTCTCATATTTCTTCACCGAAAGAAAGGGGGGCGTTGGCTCCGGGCTGCGGCTGTAAGCTTGTTTCTTCTTTTGACTCCGTTGGGTTCGGTGTTTTCGCTCGCCATGGCGCGTGCAGCTGTCAGCCTGTCCCTGCCCGGTGTTGCGGGTTTCTTTGGGACATCGGAAACATGGAATCCTATCCTTTCTACAGCCCCGTTAGAATCAGAGAAGCGTTGACCGCCCGCGGAGCTGCGCCCCGGAAGAAGCTTGGCCAGAATTTTCTGATCGACCGGAACTACGCAGAGCGGTGTGCCGAGGTGGTGGCATCCCTTTCGGGAACACAGAAGAGCGTTGTGGAGATCGGCCCTGGTCTTGGCGCTGTGACCCACCTCCTGCTTGAGAAGGGTGTGACTGTTCACGGCGTGGAGATTGATCCGGTGCTCTCCGCCGTGCTCCGGGGTATGTGGGGGGAACACCCTCTTTTCAAGCTCACCGAGGGCGACGCAAGGGACTTCCTTCAGACCATTGAACCCGGCGCATTTGCATGTATCTGCGGAAATATTCCGTACTACATAACAACGGATCTACTGCTTTTGGCGTTGAAACTGCGGCCCAGACACGTTGTGTTTCTGGTGCAGCACGATTTTGCCCGTCGGATCCTTGCGGCCAATTCGGAGAGTTCGCTGTGTGTGTTTGTGCGGAACATGGCCGTCGTGCGTGAGGAAATCAGGATGTCTGCGACGGGCTTCTTTCCCGCTCCCGGAGTGGATTCGTCCTTGATCGTCCTCGATTTATACGACACCGGACCCAAGTCGAACCCGCTTGTCCTTGAAAAGCTCCTCCGTGCAAGCTTTCTTGCCCGGCGAAAGAAACTTTCCAATTCATGGAAGCATACGCCGAGCGAGTCGCTTCCGTGTCCCTTGGAGAGGCTGTTGGAAGGCGCGGCGGCTGTGGGGATCGATTTAACGCATAGGGCGGAGGAATGCGCTCCGGAATTCTACTTTGCGCTCGCCAACTGGATTGACGGCACAAGGTGAAACGCCGTTCTTTCCAAGATGGACCCTGGTTTTACGATTGAGCGAGCGCCGGCCCGCGGAAACACCACGCACGGGAGCGCTTCACCCACAGTGGACAGAGCCGCTCCGTTTGCGCCACAAATTGAATACCTTTCCCGCGAAGAGCTCATTCCTCTCTGGCAGAAAAGCGAGAAACCGGGCCGCTATGCCGGCGGCGAGTTTGGCATCACTGAAAAAGATCCCGCGCGGGCGTCGGCGCGGCTTCTCTTGTCATATCCTGATACCTACGAACTCGGCATGTCGAATCAGGGACTCAAGATTCTGTACGACGCTGTCAACCGCCGCGACGACCTTTACGCGGACCGCACGTTTCTTCCCTGGCCGGATTTTGGCCGGCTCCTGACGGAGGCCCGCCTTCCACTCTATTCTCTCGACCGCTTCTTGTCTGCCCGCTCTTTTGACGTTTGGGGTTTCAACGTTGCACACGAGCTCCATTTTACGAATATCCTTTACGCGATGGAGCTGGCGGGAATCTCGCTCTTGCGCACAGAGCGCGGCGCGTATGAGCCGTTGATAATCTGCGGGGGAACGTCCGTGTCCAATCCGCTCCCGTTGTTTGATTTCGTCGACGGTATCTTCATGGGAGACGGGGAAGAAGGGATCCTTGAGATCCTGGAGATCGTGGCGCGGGAACGCGCACGCGGCGCAACACGGCAGGAAGTTCTGGAGGCCTTGTCTTCTGTGGAGAGCCTGGTCCTTCCGCATTTGTACACGCCAACCTACAACGGGGGAGAAGCGTCTTATGCGGGCCCGTTGGTCCAGAAACGGACGTACCGGGCCAAAGAGTTTGCGGTGCTGGAACACATCGTAATCCCTAACGTGCAGATAACGCAGGACCGTGTGGTTCTGGAAGTGGCGCGGGGCTGCGGGCAAGGCTGTCGGTTTTGTCATGCGGGGTTTTGGAAGCGTCCCGTGCGGAACTCTGAAGTGGCGTCGCTTGTGGAAAATGCGGGCCGGATGCTCGCGCGCACCGGGGGCG
This sequence comes from Spirochaetia bacterium, assembly GCA_016195395.1. Next base: position 6,624 of record JACPZR010000470.1, on the reverse strand, counting down.
ACTCTCTGTCCCTTCACGCGCTCTCGATTGCCGACTATCCGTGGCTGGAAGAACTGGTTGTGGAGCTCGCCAATAAGTACGGGCCCAACGGCGTCTCGCTCTCACTGCCCAGCCTTCGCGTTCAGGTGAAGACGATTCCGGTTCTTGAGATGACGTCCAACATCCGCCGCTCAAGCATAACGTTTGCTCTCGAGGCCGGAAGCGAGCTGATGCGCGAACGCATTCACAAGAAATCGTCGGAAGAGAACCTCCACTACCTGGTACGACAGGTGTATTCCCGCGGCTGGGAACTGGTGAAAGTGTACTTCATGGCCGGCCTTCCGGACCGCGACGGGACGGAAACCGAGGATCTCATCAGAGCTCTCCACGCGCTCGATGCCATCGCGCGCGAATGCGGCCCCAGAAAGCATGTCAACGTTTCGATTTCTCTGTTTGTTCCCAAGCCGTTCACCACGTTCCAGTGGGAGAAGCAGGCCACCCCTGAGTACTTTGAGACGGCCATCCGGCGCATCAAGTCGGAACTGAAATCCAAGCGTGTACACCTCAAGCACCCCAATCCTTGGATGGCGTATGTGGAAGGTCTCTTGTCGCGAAGCGACGACCGTGTGGGGAGATACCTGCTGGATGCGTATCGGAACGGAGCGCGCTTTGATTCGTGGGATGATCTTTTCGCGAAAGAAGTCTGGATCCGTGTGATCGAAGAGATCCCGGCAGAACTGAAGCGCGCCTGGCTGGAGCAGAAACCGGGCGGCGCCAAGGTTCCCTGGGAAGACGTGGTGGAAGGAATGCCGCGCGAAAAGCTGGTCCGCGACTTCGAGAAATTCGAAGCGGTGACCACGGAAAACATGAGTCCTCCCCGCGCGCAGGCGCTCAAAGAGTCTGATTTTCCGGCGGAGCTTCTGAAACCGGTGCATATTCCCGAACACAAATGCCTCACCGCGGCGTATGCACGGATCAAGTATGCCAAAGAGGGATCGTTCTTGTTTGTGAGCCACCTGGATACAGCTGAGGTGATCCGCAAAGCGGCCCGCCGCGCCGGGCTTCCCATGACGTTCACCCAGGGCTTCAATAAACACGAGAAAATCCGATTGGACGATTCACTGCCGCTCTTCTTTGCCTCTGAAGGGGAGTCCGCCGTGCTTGAGTTGTATGCGCCGGTCAATGAGAAAGAAGCTGGTGCCGCTCTCGCCAAGGCCCTTCCCGCGGGACTGCGTTTGGTGGCTTTCGATGTTACAGAGGAAGCCCCGCGCAGAGAAATGGGACGCTCCAAGTACACGCTGATGTTTCGTGATCCGGCGATTGCCGAGAAGACGCAGGCGCTGATGGAGTCGCTGCCGGATACCGCCGCATACGAACGTATTGAACGCAAAAAGAAGCGGCTCCACGCGGGGGCCCCAAAAATGCGGACGGTCTCACGGACCGTAAAACCGGCAGTACATAACGTTAAACGGGCAGAGAATCAAATTACATTCGAGATTGACCCATCCGATGGAGGCGCGGTCAGCGTCAAGGACCTCTTGTCTCGTTTCTTGGAGCTGCCGTATGAGCTCTGGAATACTCAGGTTGTGGTGACCCGGTCCGCAGACAAGACGCAGGAATAAAAAGACCGGGGCGCATGCCCCGGCCTTTCAGATTGCGGTGTTATTCCGCTCCTTTGTCTGCGGAGTCAGCGTTCTCATCCTTCTCTTTTGGCGACGAATCGAACCGTACTTCGCGGGCCAGAATCTTGAGCCGGCTCTGCATTTTACCTGCATTGTCTTTCCATCTGTCCTGACGCAGGTTGCCGCTGATTGTCACGCGGCTCCCTTTCTTCAGATAGGTGGCGCAGTTTTCGGCCAGTCTGTCCCACGCTTCAACGGGAACGTAGGAGACGGATTTCCCGCCTTCTTTGTTTCCGTACTCGTGATTCATCGCCACGCTGAACGTGGTGACTGTTTTGTCATTCTTGGTCTTTTTTGTTTCCGGATCCCGAACGAGGTTCCCGTCCAAAATCGTCAGTGCCAGATTATTCATATCCGGTTCTCCTTAATTTCCTGTTCATTTGGGTCTCTGCTTGAGCAGCGGCCCTGTGAGAGGCCCGTCGCTTTCACGGGCTCCTGCACAATGGAAAGGGGTGTGCGCGGCGCCATTCGGTGCGCAAAAAAAATCGGAACGACAAAAAAAAGTCCACCCCTCTCTAGTATGGGAAGAAAGTTATCGGAAACAAACGCGCTGGATGAATTCTCACCTGCGCAACGCGCGGTCATTTTGAGCGACGCTCCGCGCGTGCAGGTGATCGCCGCAGCCGGGAGTGGCAAGACGCGGGCTGTGGTGGGTCTTGCCACGCATCGTTTGGAACAGAAACTGGAGAAGCCTGGGCGCGTGCTGGTGCTGTCGTTTTCCAGAAAGGCCGTCTCTGAAATCAGGGCGCGTCTGGGGCAGAAGGCGGCGGACATCGAAGTGTCAACGTTTCATTCGTTCTGCTTTCGCCACTGGCAGAAACTCCATGGCAGCCGGGCACGCATCATCACGGAGGACGAACGCGCAGCGTTTCTATTGGAGCGACTCAAAGCGGAGAAGTCCGGCATTGGAGGCATCCCGTTTCCCGTGCTGGCAGCAAACCCGCGGACCTTCCGGCGCATGTTCCCGGACGTGGCCATGCGGACGCTTCGCGCCTTTCACGCGCACAAACGCGAGCACGGCCTCTTGGAGTTCGATGATCTGGCCAACGGCATGATTAACGCTCTGCGCGAGAACAATCCCGGAGCCGTCCGCCTTACCGCCGCCTACGACATGGTCCTGGTCGATGAGTTTCAGGATACGGATCCCAGACAGCTTGAGTTTCTAATGCGCATGAATCCTAAAAGGATTTCCGTTGTAGGTGATGATTGGCAGGCGATATACGGATTTCGCGGGGCAACGCTCGAGCCGTTCCTCCGCTTCCCAAAAATCTTTCCCGGGACGGTGGTTCATCGTCTTGCGGAAAATTACCGCAGTCTCCCGGATATTGTGCGCGTCGGTACCCGGGTGATTGGGAATTCCGCGAGGCAGCTCCGCAAACGCGTGCGTGCCGTGCGCTCCAAAAAACGTGGAAGCGGTCCTGCGCTCTTGTCTGCCCGCGTGGAAGCGGGAGGGGAGGGCGCCTTCGTGTCGGCCCTCCCGGCGCTAGCGCCATGGGTGATTCTCGTGAGGTCCAATTTTCGGCGGCGGCAATGGCTTTCCGCAGGCGCGCCCCCGGACCGTGTGCTGACAATCCACAAAGCAAAGGGGCTCGAGTTCCCGTGCGTGCTTCTGGATCTCTGCAGCGGGTGGACCTCGTCAACAGGCGCGTCTGACACGGACGAGGAGATCCGCATCCTCTATGTGGGCATTTCCCGCGCAGAGGATAAACTTGTATTTCTTCATCGTTCCGTGTACGGCGAGAAGGAAGCAGAGGGGCGGATGTGGAACCTTGCGGGTGACGTGGAAGCGGTGGCACGCCCGGGGAAGATCTTTGAGCGGTGACTGGAGGGCGATTTGACTTGACGCTCGTCGGTCGTCTTTCGGAGTCCCTCATTCTATCAAGAGACTCCCATGCCCAAACTACCTCCCACACCGTACTACCTCATCGATGAAACAAAGCTGGAGAGGAACCTGAAGATTATCAAGCGCGTCCGGGACGAGAGCGGCGCAAAGTCGGTCCTCGCGCTAAAGTGCTTCTCCACTTGGAGCGTGTTTCCGCTGATGAAGAAATACTTGGACGGAACCACCAGCAGCTCTCTCTATGAAGCAAAGCTGGGCCACGAAAAATTCGGGAAGGAAACGCATGCCTACAGCGTGGCTTTTTCCCGGGATGAAGTCCGCGCGGTCAGCAAGTTCGCAGACAAGATCATCTTCAACTCCGCCGCCCAGCTTCAAGCTTTCCACAAGGATGCAAAGGGTTTGAAAATCGGTCTGCGTGTGAATCCGCATGTGAGCTATTCGCACTTTGATCTGGCGAATCCGGCCCGCAAGTACTCACGGCTGGGCGTCGCTGCCAAAAGCGACCTCAAGAAAGCCGCCAAGCTCGTAAGCGGTCTCATGTTCCACTTCAACTGCGAGAACGACGACTTCACGAACCTGGCCTCCAACCTGGAACAGATCGGTCGGAACTTTGGAGGGATTCTGAAAGACATGGAGTGGGTGAGTCTCGGCGGCGGGATCGCCTTTACCAATCCCGGTTACCCCTTGGATCAGTTCTGTAAGACCCTGAAGGATTTTGCCCGGACATGGGGGGTGCAGGTCTACCTGGAACCGGGCGAGGCCGCGATCACGTGGACCACGGAATTGGTCACCTCCGTCCTCGACGTAATGCACCACGAAAAGGACATTGCCATCGTAGACAGCTCCATTGAGGGGCATATGCTGGACCTGCTCATTTATCGAACCCCGGCCAAAATGGAATTTTCAGGTAAAGGGCGGTATGAGTACATGGTTGCCGGACGATCGTGTCTGGCAGGCGACGTGTTTGGAACGTTCCGATTTCAGTCCAAGCTGAAGCCGGGAAGCGTGATCCGGATCGCGGACGCAGCCGGCTATACAATGGTAAAAAAGAACTGGTTCAACGGCCTCCAAATGCCTTCGATTGTCGTGAAACGATTGGGCGGAAAGCTGGATGTCATCCGGAACTTTGAGTACAAGGACTATTTGAAGAGTCTGTCGTAGCGATTGAACAGGAGAACAGGGTCAAAATGAAGAACAATGTCATGATTATCGGTGCGGGCGGCGTTGCCCACGTTACCGCTCACAAAGCCGCGCAGAACAATGATGTGCTGGGGGATATCTGCCTGGCCTCTAGGACGGTCTCCAAGTGCGATGAGATCATCGCGAGCGTTCACAAAAAGAACAACATGAAGGACAAGTCCAAGAAGCTGTATTCACGCCAGCTGGACGCCATGGATATTCCGGCAACCGTCAAGCTCATCAAGGAAACGAACACGGATATCGTCATCAACCTCGGCGCGGCCTTCATTAACATGTCGGTCCTTGAGGCCTGTCTTGAAACCGGCGCCACCTACATGGATACGGCCATTCACGAGGAGCCGGACAAGGTCTGCGAAGATCCACCATGGTATGCCAACTACGAATGGAAGCGTAAGGACAGGTGCAAAGAGAAGGGATTGAACGCCATCTTGGGCGCGGGCTTTGACCCCGGCGTTGTAAACGCCTACGCGGCTCTGGCCGTAAAGCACCACTTTGACAAGATCGATACGATTGACATCATGGATGTGAACGCCGGGAGCCACGGCAAATATTTCGCCACCAACTTTGATCCCGAGATCAACTTCCGTGAATTTATCAAAGTCTGGACCTGGATCGACAGGAAGTGGGAATGCCTTCCCACGCACACCACCAAGCAGATCTATGACTTCCCCGTGGTGGGACCGCAGCCCATCTACCTGAACGGCCACGACGAGCTTCACTCGCTTTCCAAGAACATTGATGCCAACAGCATCCGCTTCTGGATGGGCTTCAGCGACCACTACATCAACGTCTTCATGGTTCTCAGGAACCTGGGCCTCTTGAACCACCTCCCGGTGAAAACCGCGGAAGGGCAGGAAGTGATTCCGCTCAAGGTAGTCAAAGCCGTGCTTCCGGACCCAAGATCGTTGGCCGCAAACTATACCGGCAAGACCTGCATTGGGAACCTCGTGAAGGGCACGAAAGATGGCAAACCCCGCGAAGTCTTCATCTACAACACCTGCGATCACAAAGAATGCTACAACGAGGTGGAATCGCAGGCCATCAGCTACACAGCCGGCGTGCCGCCTGTGGCCGCGGCCATGCTTGTGGCTCAGGGCATCTGGAATCCCCGGACAATGGTGAACGTGGAAGAGCTGGATCCAGATCCGTTCATTGCCATTCTCGACAGGATCGGGCTGCCCACGGAGACCAAGATCATCAAGTAACAGCCGTCGCGCAAATTTCGCCGGCCAATAAAAAAGCCGCGGTTTCTAGGCCGCGGCTTTTACGTTTCTGCGTTTCAGCAGGTTTAGTAGCGGAAGTTCGTGGTAACCGTTACTGCTTTGGAGCGGAAGAATTCCTGCGCGAAGGCAGCCACTTCTTTGGGCTCATAGTAGGCGCAGCTGAAAACATCCAGATACACGCGATTCGTCAGGTTGGCGAAGTGCGCAGAGATCAGTGATGTTTCGATCAGCTGAACCAGTGAATAACCGGCTACGCGGTCATCGGCCCCAAAGTGCACGATCATCGGTTCGCCAAAGCGTGTGGCCTTGATCCGGTCTGCCAGTTCGTATGTGAACTGGCGGATAGCGTCAGCGCTCCGGATCAGCGTGGGATCACAGTCGTGCAGGTCGAGAGAGGTCAGAAGACCCCAAGCGCCCGTGGCTTCAAACTTGCGGAGGAACGATTCATCCGGCAGATCCGACTGACGGCGGTGAACGTAGGTGCTGAAGTAACCGCGGTAGCGGTCGCGGAGGTCCAAGGCCATGTAGTCTTCACCACGGATGGCGCGGCGGCAGGATGGTGTGCCGCACTGGCAGTCAAACTCCTGTCCCACGGTTTGGTACATGGCGTAGTCAACGGTAATCTCTTCACCGGGGGCAATGTCCCGGAGCGCTACGATGCCTGATTGTCCACGGATTCCGCAGTTTGGCTCGCACGAAT
>JACPZR010000445.1 GCA_016195395.1 Spirochaetia bacterium | reverse complement strand
CGGTGGCGTTCCGCGCAAGGGATTTTCTGGGTGCGAGAGGGGGCACAAAGCATAGGCTGGCGCACGAGGCCCGGCCCATCGGTCCTTCTCTCATGCTACAGGCAGGCGACGAAACTTTCGAACGGCCCAAGCGAAATCTGAACATCGCGCTCCCCGACAGTCCAAGGAATTCCGCCGCCGGTCCACAGGTCTCTGGCCCTCTTGAGTTTCCCCATGTCCACGTCTTCCGGCAGCGTGATCCGGAGTCGGTCCGGTTCCGACGTGGGGTTCCAGATGCCCACGAATCCCGCCGGATTGTACAGCCCCACGGGAAACTCGCTTTCCATGAGACCGATCGGCACCGGAGTGTGGGCCGCGCACTGTCTGTTGAGCGCGATCGACTTGCGTACGATGTCAAAGCGGTCGGGCTCCAGTATCGACAGGTCGTCGCTTACGAGGATCATGCCGCCCGACAGGGCCATCACTGAGGCCATCAAAGTCACCTGTTCCGACGTGAGCTTGGTCTGGCGCCGCCTCACCATCAGGCAGTCAGGGTCATTGATCCAAAAACGTCTGTGGAAGAAACTGCGGGTCACGGCGTTGATCAGCGCGGAACGGAGGACCGGGTAGTTCCGATCGCGAAGCAGCCGCTGCATCCAATGCCCATCCCAAACGTGGTTGACATCGCAGCTGATCCGGTTGGCGTCCACGATCCCCGCAGCTGCGTAAAAGGGACATCCGCACGCCAGGAGAAATGCATTCTTACCGGCGGTTTTTCGGATGAGGGCGAGCGTATCGCGCAGGCGCGTCATACCCGTTGTGCGTGGATCGTGATGAAGGCCGCGGTAGACGGCCGCATAGAGGAAGTCGAGCTTGAGATACGTGTAGCCCCAGTCGTTCACGACGGTGTCGATCACGTGGACCAGCCACTTCTCGAACTTGGGATGCGTCACATCAAGCGTCCAAGTCTCGCCACCCCAGAGAGGATTGTATATCCCATGTACCGGCTCGCCCGACGCGTCGCGCAGAATCATTTCAGGGTGTTCTTTGACCAAGTTGGCGTCCGGCCGCGCAAGAAATGGAGCTATCCAGATGCCGGGTTCAAGGCCCTCGCGTCGCACTGCCTGCGCGAGCGGCTTCATTCCCTCTGGAAACTTGTCATTGGTTTGGAGCCAGTCCCCCACCGTTCTTTGGTAGCCGTCATCGATTTGAAAGACATCCACATCAAGCTTGTTCTGTTTAATGAGGCGGAGGTTTTCGCGCAAAATGGGATCAGAGATCTTTGTATAGTAGTGATACCACGAACACCACCCGGCTACGGATACGCGCTTTCCCGCACGGCCAAATTCTTTGCCCGACTTCACCACGCACTGATCGATCAGGGGAGTGACGTCGCCCTGACCCGTGAGGCGCATGACGGGCGTCAGGTTCATCCGGCCGTGTTCTGAAAAAAGCATCCCGTTGAAATCCCAGATCACGGCCAGTTCTTTCAGTCTGCCAGTACGCGGGTGGAGGATGACGCGGAAGCGCACGAACTGGTTTCCCGGCCCCGCTGTAGCCAGAACGAATGCGCCCGGCGGACCCGCCTGGATCTCCTCAAGCGCCAAAAGCCCTTCCGAATGAAAGGCGCCCCGCTTCATCATCATTCCCATGGGCATGTCCAGGGTCTGCATAGCCGGGGTTTCCGGGTTTTCATCGACGTTATGCTTCCAGCGGAGGCGCG
>JACPZR010000463.1 GCA_016195395.1 Spirochaetia bacterium | reverse complement strand
GGAAGTTGCGCGCGAATGTGCGTTCGCTCATGCACACCCGCGCCGCCAGTGCCGGGGTGTGCAAGTCACCAGTGGGCTGGGCCAGGATCTCACTGAGCAATTGCTGCAGGCGCGGGCTGGCCTGGGTTTGTGATGAAGTTTGGGTTTGCAGGGTGTGGCTGTATTGCGATTGCCCACCGGCACGGCGCATATACAGTACCAGTTCACGAGCAACTGCCAGACTCAGGGCCGGGCCGCCGTCGGCTTCGAGCAGGGACAGACACAGGTCTATGCCAGCGGTGACACCTGCTGAGGTATAGATGGGGCCGTCGGCGGTGAATATCGCGTCGGCATCGAGCTTCACTTCGGGGAACAGTTTTTGCAGCAGCGCGCAGCTATTCCAGTGGGTAGTGGCACGTCGGCCATTCAGCAAGCCAGCAGCGGCCAGTACCAGTGCGCCTGTGCAGACACTGGCGATGCGGCGGGTGCGGTTGGCGCTATTGCTTGAGTTGCTGCGCTCTTGCAGCCAGGACAGCAGGATATTGTCGGCAGCAACTTCGCGCATGGCATCTTCACTGCCGCCAGTGACTATGATGGTATCAATCTCTGCGGGCAAATCCCTGAGTGCGTATACCCCATGTATTTCCAGCCCGGCGTTAGTAGTGATATTGCCGCCCTGCGGGCTGGCAACGATCAGGCGATAGGCCGGCATGCCTGGTGGTCTGTGCTGATTGGCGACAGCAAATACTTCCATGGGGCCGGAGAGGTCCAGGCTTTGTACGCCATTCAGGGTGATGAAGACGATGGTGCGGGTATTGTTATCCATGGCAGAATTTGCGACAAGATTGGCACTTCGGCCAAGATGTTGGTGATTATAGTGTGCCTGTGGATAAATCCCCGGTGTACTGATGAAAACAAAAATCCTGCTGTTCTTTATTCTGGCTTTGAGCCTTTCCATGGCTTTTGCCGATACCCTGCCCCCGCCTTTTCCCAACTACCAAGCGCGTTTTGGCCGCGACAAGCCCGTCATTGCCGTGGTTGCGGATAATGAAATGACGGAGCTGACTGATTTTGTCGTGCCTTATGCCGTACTCAAGGCTTCAGGTGTGGCGCAAGTCTTTTCAGTGGCGACGGGCAGCGGTATTGTGAACCTGTATCCGGCACTGAAAATGCAGGCGCAGGCAAGCATGGCAGAATTTGACCAGACTTATCCACAGGGGGCTGATTATGTCTTCGTCCCGGCTGTGCACAATGTGCAGGCGGCTGTCCTGCAAAACTGGGTCAAGGCGCAGTCTGCCAAGGGAGCCGTGATCGTCGGTATCTGCGATGGCGTGTGGGTACTTGCGCATGCAGGTTTGCTGGACAAGCGCCGTGCCGTCGGTTTTTGGTATTCCATGGATAGCCTGCAAAAACAATTCCCCGGCACGACCTGGGTGCGCCATCAGCGTTACCTCGCTGATGGCAAGATCATCACCACGACCGGGGTGACAGCATCTTTGCCTGCGTCGCTGGCGCTGGTCGCCTCCATCGCTGGTCATGAACGTGCCACTGCCCTGGCAAATGAACTGGGGATAAGAAATTACTTATCCACACACGACAGCCAGCAATTTCGCCTGAGCGCTGCCCATATCACCACCATCGCCAGCAACTGGCTGCGTTTCTGGTCACATGAAGAAATCGCCCTGCCACTCAGTGACGGCGTCAACGACATCGCCCTGGCCCTGTATGCCGATGCCTGGTCGCGCACTTACCGCTCGCAAGTGAAAACCTATGCCAGTAGTATGCAAGCTATACAGACTCGCTATGGCTTGCAACT
>JACPZR010000462.1 GCA_016195395.1 Spirochaetia bacterium | reverse complement strand
GCTCGAACGCGCCGACCAGGTCCTCAAAAGCCGGAACGGTGTCCGCTTCACCACGTACCTGCGCACTTCCCTCAACGAACCACGGGAGGTGGACCTCCGCTTGGACTACGTAGAGAGCGAAATGGGCACGATCCTTGTGGGGAAAGCCTCCGCGCGTCCCGCGGACGAAATCTCCAAGCTCTGCAATATCGAAACGCAGCGTTATATCATTGGAAACTACATCGTACTCGCAGACCTTCTCTCCCACAGGCTCACAGAGACCGTAAAGCACTACGTGGACGAGCCCACGTTCTTTGCCATGCAGTCCGGCCTCCGCGAGATGCTGATCAACGCCATTGAACATGGGAACCTTGAGATCACCTTTGACGAGAAGACCAAGGCCCAGGAGGCCGGAAAATACTACGACCTCCTCAAAGAACGCCAGGCCGACGCCCGCTTTTCTGCAAGAACCGTCACCGTAGACTACAGCTTTGACGCGCATGAATTCAGGGTCCAGATTGCGGACCAAGGGCCGGGCTTTGATCACCGGAAAGTTGCAGCCCTGAATGTAGACGACCTCTTGAACGAGGGCCTCCTGCACGGACGTGGAATCATTCTAACCAAGACCCAATTTGACGAGGTCAGCTACAACGAGGCCGGCAATCAGGTGACGCTCGTGAAACGCATCTTATGAGCGCCTGGCCCACGCAGCGGCCGCTCCCGCATCGATCGAGGCAGCCGGGCGGCCTCCGGGCATCCGGGGCCGTGGCAAATCGGACTGAAAAACGGTTGACAGAATTGGTGCGGCGCACAAAATTGTCCGCCAGAGTGGGTCTTTTGATCCGACAATCGTAACATATGCGTGGACCTTGGAAAACAAAAGCAATCCTATTGGCTGTGCCGATCGTGGCCTTCTTTGTTTGGCCCGCCCGGCCGTGGCCCAACAAGTCTTACGGACGGGATCTCCTCATCCAGATCCCTGCGAAGCTGACCCCGGCACAGAAAGCAGAACTGGAACGGGTGAAAGACAACCTTGACGGATGGATCACGTCCTCCTCAAAGTCGGGCCTTGTGCCGTCTACAGGCGTCATTATCTCCGTCAAAGGCCAGACGGTATATTCAAAGTTCCAAAACATGGGTCCGCACACGCCGCTTTGGATCGCATCGAGCACCAAACCGCTGACCTCCTTTGCCATATTCAGACTGCACCACCTGGGCCTCGTGGATCTCGACGCCCCGGCCAGCAGTTACGTATCCGGCCTGAAGATCGAAAACCCGTCGCTTCGGGGCGGCCCGGTCACCGTGCGCGCCCTTTTGCAGCAGACGTCGGGCATTCCTTATAATGGAAGAAGCCCTCTCGTGAACGCATGCACGGAAGGCCCGGGCTGTTTCATTCCCAAGCAGATCTATCCGTCCGAGCTCCACTACGAATACAGCAACGCCAACTACGAGATCCTCGCCCTTGTGATCGAAAAAGTCACCGGGAAGCCATATGAAGAGGCCATGCGCGAGCTCCTCTTTGGACCGCTCGGCATGCACGATGCCAAAGCGCCCGGCTTTGCGCGCGGCGCGTCGAACATTGTGGCTTCGGCGGACGACCTGAGCAAGTTCGCCCAGGCGATGGTGAACTCCATCAACCGCATGGACGACGAGTTTGTGGGACCGCTCGCCATCCACAAGTTCCTCGATATCCCCAGCTATTACCCCAAGGTGGGTGAGAACGAAACGCTCTTCTATTATGGCGCCGGCTGGTGGGGACTGCGCCGCGGCGACCGCTATCTCTGCTTCTACCACACCGGTATCTGGGCGGGCGCGTATTCAGAAATCGCCATTTTCCCGGAACACCAAGCCTACATGATTCATCTGGCCAACCCGCGCGACCTGCGGGGAGCAGGTGTAGAGTCGTACCGTCGCGCTATAGGCAATCTTGGCCGCCAGATCGTATCCGTGGCCACAGCTTCCCCCATCCGACTCGACCAGCTGAACCCCAGTCCCGCCAACGGCGACCGGATCAAGAAGTATG
>JACPZR010000429.1 GCA_016195395.1 Spirochaetia bacterium | reverse complement strand
TTCCCAGTCCTATGTTTGGCCTCGCGCGCGCTTTGAATTCCCGAGTACAGGGCATCAAAGATCTTCGTCTGCATTCCCGTGCGCTGGATGCCGTTGATTGCAGCCGTCAGTCTGTCCTTGCTCCCCGTGAATTCCTGGATGAGCGACGGTGTCCCGTTGATCTTGAACACAGCTGCTTGGTCGCCCGGAGCCAGCTTATTCACCATATCCGCCGCCGTGCGGAGCGATGCCTGAAACTGTTTGGGCGGAACCGACTTGGTGGAGTCGATCAAAATCACAAGACGAAGCGACGTGTCGAGCGTCTGGGCTTTGATCTCTCCGCGCTTTGTTTCACCGGGAACCGATTCCGTAATCTCCGGCCCGCGCGCGTCAGACACGATAGGGACGCCTTTGGCGGCCGGCGCAAGGTAGAGATTCTTTACGATTCCGTTCAAGCGGACCAGAGGGAAGCCCGTAACATCAATGGAGCGGATCTCGATCCGATTTTCCGCCGCCAGAGGTGAGGCCGCGAAGAAGAGAAGCGCCGCGGCGATCCCAAGAATTCCAGGAAGCGCACTGTATCTGCTTGAGTTGAACATCGATCCTGCCTTTTACCGATTCATTCCAATCAACGTCTCAAAAATAATCCGTGTCCCCAGACGCAGATTGTCTTCTGTAATACTTTCATTTTTGCCGTGAAGGCCGTCGAGCTCGTCAGAATCCGCAAGAATTGGGATCAGCCCGTAACAGTCCATGTCAATCTTTCTGAAGTAGGCGCAATCCGTGCCGCCGGGGGAAAGAAAGGGGGCCACGACGGCGCCCGGAACATTCTGCATGGCCACGCGGCCCAGCACTTTGAAGAAGTCGCTCTTGATGGGAGAGGCCGTGGCTTCATTCATCCCGGCCACTTGGACTTCCACATTGTATTGTTTCGCAAGACGGACAATGCGTTCCAGGTATGCCTTGGGGGCTACGCCAGGGAGCAGTCGGATATCAAGGTTGGCCGTGGCCTGGTTGGCGATCACGTTGATCCCGGATTCATCGGCGTGAAAGCCCGTCACTGTCCGCGTGTTCGATGTCATACTCCGCAGAAACCGGTTCTTGTTTATGAACAATGACAAAACCTGTTTCACCACAGCGTTGCGAGAGCGTTTCAAGAGAAATGAATTTGGGAAGGAACTCGCTTCACCCAACTGGTAAAAAAACAAGGCCGTCTCATCGCCAATGACCGGGCCGCTCTCCATGTGGCGCACAGCGTCCAGAAATTCCAGCATATCGAGCGCCGCATAACGCACATGAGGTGAGTGTCCGTGGCCGGATGAGCCCGTCGCTTTGAGCTTCAGCCAGAGGAGTCCCTTCTCCGCATAATTGAGATTGAAAATCAGACTCCCGGGCAC
>JACPZR010000472.1 GCA_016195395.1 Spirochaetia bacterium | reverse complement strand
GGTTCGTTGTTCACAAAATGCACCTGTCCCACCGGTTCATCGTTCACCATCAGGGGAACCATGAAGACAGACCGCAGACCTATGGTGTCTGTGATTTCTTTCTCATGGGGGGTGAGCTTGGTGGACGCTGTAACGTTGGGGATATAGATCGGCCTTCTTTTCCAATGCACTTTCGCCGCGAGATCCTCTCCATCCAGCGCATAACGGATACGTGACAGATAACGCTTATGGTCGGATGTCCACCCCGGGTTCTCGCGGGATGCCCTGTATGAATACAGCTCGTGCCGGGCCGCGTCCATAAGGTAAATCACTGTATACTGGAACCCATAGTGGTCCTCCACGTACCGTGTCACCTGGTCTACGATAACGTCCAAATCCGTTGAAGCGGACAGCTGGCGCGTGAACAAGTTGAGCTGCTCCAGTTCACGCCGTGCCTCCTCGGCTGTGTGTCGTTCACGGGCAACAGCCAGATAGCTCGCGTCCAGCCGCTCCGCTACTGGCTTGGCAAGGATAAATACAACAATGTAACCCGCCAAAAAGAGGGGCAGCGCCACAAGAACCAGGTAGAAGAGGCGCTCGGCCACAGGCGCGCCCGCGGGAAGCCACGCGGAAAAGAACATGATTGAAACGGGCACCACAACAAGCAGCGAGGCCGACAGTCTCTGCGTTATGGCAAGCGCCTGGCGGTGGACAGGAATCACGCCGTGGCGGAGCACAGCATGAGCTATGATCAAGCCCGGAATAAACTGGAGCGACCCAAGGCTGTAGACAGGAAACCCGAGCGCCGCCGGCACACTCAAAAGCCCCAGCACCCCAAACAGAAGGGTAGCGAGCGCCACCCGGCCGCCCAAAGGATTGTTGAGACTCCCCCGGACCTGCCAGTAATAGTACAGAGCTATGCCGATCATCACAGCTTGGAGCGCGGCCTGGATCGACATCAGAGGTCCCGCGGCGGCCACCATGGCGAACGGGAACGCATACGAGCCGGCAAGCAGGAGCGGCGTCGTAGCCAAAAGACTGATCACAACGGAAGCGCCGTCAAAAAACCAGCGGATCGACGGCGGGCTCTTCCCCATCGCAGCAAACGCGAATCGGAAGTGAACGCTCAAAACAAATGCGATGACAATCCACGAAAGCTGACGCAGCCGGTAGCTCACGACCAAGTCCAGTCCCAGAAACTCAATCATGACAAAGAGAGATATGAACCCTGCAATGAAAAGCGATGCAGATCCCAGCTGGTTTGTGCGATGTCCCGGGTTCACGCCGCCGATGAATATCCCGAGAGAGAACGTGGTAACCACAGACACAAGCGGCACCATGGCGCCGTGCCACGGCTTTCCCACAAAGTCACCCGCGGACAAGCCCCAGGCGACGGCAGCGCCGATGCCCACAAAGACCAGGGCCAACGCCCCGCTCATGAGATAGAAAACGCCGTGCCGCTGGAACAGAAAATCGTTGAGATCAAGGAAGTCGGACCGGAAAATCCCGTATGAAAGCAGGAGAAGCGGAATAAACAGAAAGAACGCGGGCGGGTAGACTCCAATCCCCAGGAGCGCGGGAAGGTTTCCCACGATTAGAATCCAGAGCAGATTGAGACCCACTACGAAAGGGATATTCAACCGGCCGCTGTTCTTGAAAGTTCCGCTTTGAATCTTACGGATAACGTTAATCCAGATGGGAAGGCCTATAAACAGATACGATGCCGCGCCGGCCACTCCCCATACCGTAAGCGACAGGCCTCCCTGCGGATAGTTACCAAAGGCATAAAACATCCACCTTCCGCTGAAGGCGGTGCCGTTTGCCAGCTCCCATAGAACAAAGAACCAAGTAGGAAGGAGCGCCCACGCGGCGTACTTGGCAACGGGATACGCTTTATCCGTAGTGAAGTAGATCAGAGCAAAGCTCGCAGGGAGAAGGGCCGGGATCACAGCATACAGACAGTAATGCAGCATCAAGAGGAAACCCGCGTCGAGAACAACGCTCCGCAGAGCCAATGCTAAGCCCAGAGTGCAAACCGTGAAAAAGAGCACCGCCGCGGAAACCAGAAGTCCCACAGGCCGCGTCCTCCCTCGGAGGGCGGAGAGGGCAAAAACTGCCAGGCAGCCCCCGATCAGGAAGGTCAGGAAACCTGGCAGGGCGTAGGGCAGCCTCTGCCAGAAGTAGTCCCAAGGGCCGGGATGTCCTAGCAGCGCCGGCAGAGTCTGAAGATCGTACCGTTCCATCCAGTTCCGGATCTGAGTACAGCCCGAATCGCAAATCTGTCAATCCAGACGCGGCGCTCTCGCATTTTCCCGCATCGGCCTTGACCGGAGAAATCGTGGCAATTCTCGTGCCTTCGTGTCGCTTTCTCCAGAAATGATTCAGCATCTACGGACGGTGAACGCAAAGGACTTCCGCGAAGGTGACGAGGTCTTCCGTGAGGGCGATATGCCTGACGACACCATGTATTTTCTCCTGACAGGAGAAGTCGCCATTCTGAAGAACCGGCCCGGCGGGTCGTCCCAAATCAACTCTGTCCACCCCGGAAGCTTCTTTGGAGAAATGGCCCTTGTGGCGCAGAGACCCAGGCTCGCCACGGCCCGCGTCATCTCCCCTTCTGCCAGAGCAGCCATTAT
>JACPZR010000471.1 GCA_016195395.1 Spirochaetia bacterium | reverse complement strand
TGCGCGCGAGCTGGCCGGCGTAAAGTCGGGCACGGTGGACCTTGTGGTCACCTCGCCTCCGTTTCTGGACAAAGTGGACTATCTGACAGACAACTGGATGCGCGCCTGGTTTCTGGGCTTGGAAGAGGAAACGCGCGACTTGGAACTGGCCATCATACCTGACCCCGCCGGTTGGACCGACTTTATGGTGGAAGTGGTGCGTGAAATGGGCCGGATCTTACGCAAGGGCGGCCGCGCCGTTGTTGAAGTGGGCGAAGTCAGGCACGAGGGCCGCATCTGGAATCTGGAGCAGGAGCTGGCAGAGAGACTTCCGCTCAAAGTAAGGGGCGCCGTCATCCGGCCAGATCAAGTTCTCATCAATGCGCAGCAGTTTACGAAGCTCTCCAACTGCTGGGACGTCAAAAACAACGAAAAGGGCACAAACACCAACCGCTGCCTGGTCCTGATCAAAGAATAGACAGAGCCCCAAAAGGCTCACGAATTCTTCAAATCTGTCGATAGACAGAGTATGCTCCGATCTCTATGGACAGCCGCAAGCGGCATGGTGGCCCAGCAATTCCACATCGATACGATTGCTAACAACCTTTCCAACGTGAACACGTTTGGATATAAGAAGAATCGCGCGGACTTCGAGGACTTGGTCTACCAGCACCAGGTGCTCGCGGGAACTCCGGCAACCGCTGTCTCTGAAATCCCAACGGGCGTCTCTGTGGGACACGGGGTGCGCGTTGCGGCTTCCCAGAAACTCTTTGAGATGGGCTCGCTCCAGAATACACAGAATAAGTTCGACATGGCCATTGCGTCGGAAGTAGGCTTCTTCAAAATTCTCATGCCGGACGGCACGTTCGGCTATACCCGCGACGGAAGTTTCAAGATTGACTCGCGTCAGCAGGTGGTAACGTCCAACGGGTATCTTCTGGAACCTCCCATAACGCTGCCGCCGGGCTCTATCGCGAGCACGTTCTCCGTCAGCGAAAACGGCGAAGTGAGCGTGAAAGTAGGGGATGAGCTCCGGCCCACGCGCATTGGCCAGATCGACTTATTCCGTTTTGTGAACCCGGCCGGCCTTCAGGCCATCGGCAAGAACCTCTTTAAAGAAACACTGGCGAGCGGGCCCGAAATTCAGGGCACGCCGGGCCTTGAAGGTATGGGCGGACTCGTGCAGGGTTTCCTCGAAATGTCTAACGTTAAGATCGTGGACGAAATGGTGAACATGATCGTTGCGCAGCGCGCCTACGAATCAAATTCCAAGGCCATCCAGACGTCTGACTCAATGCTCGGGACGGCAGTCTCACTGAAGCGATGATGAAGACACCTTATACGACGGGTGTTCTTCCGGCCGCGGTTTTCGCGGCCGCTGTCGTTTTCTCTGCTACGCCGGTTTTCTCTTTTGCCATCTATCTCCAGCCGGATGCGGTTGTGCACGAAATGCCTGTGCGCCTGCGCCATGTGGCACGCGTAGAAGGGACGGGGACACAATCCGATTTGGCCGACCGCATTCTTGCAGTGGACGAAACAAAGCCGCAGTATCTGTCGCGCGATGCAGTGGCGCGGGAACTGGGGTTGACCGCCGACAAGATCTATGGCGCCGGTGTATGGGTTGTTCCTGCACTCGTGAAGCTCGGCCCGGGCGACATTGCCCCGCGGCTGAAGAACGCGATGGGCGCCATACAAGGCGGCGAAGACTTCTTGAAACGCTCCCGCATTGAAATTGAAACGACGGCGCTGCATGTGCCTAAAAACTTTGATTCTGTAGTATTCCGCCTTCCTGTGCGCGCTCAGTCTCTCTCTCCAGGGCGCCGCACGATCCCGGTAGACATCGTCGGTATTGACGGGGAACGAAAGCGCACGGTGCTCCGGCAGTCGCTTTCTGTCCGCATTTTTGGCAAGGTTGACGTAGCCGTCGCCGCGCGCGCGCTCATGGGCGGGGAGCGTCTCTCTCAGGGCGACTGGAAGATTGAAACTCGTGAATACGACACCGATGACGTTCCACGCGTGATTGACCCCGCCGGCCGCCGTGTGATGAACAATATTGCCGCAGGGTCTGTGCTTACGCCGTCGTCCGTGCAGGTGATGCCGTCGATACGCCGCGGAGAATCCGTAGAACTTGTGCTTCAATCAAGCGGCGTAGTCGTGAAGTGTCGTTCAACGGCGATGCGTGAGGGTAATATTGGCGACGCGATTCCTGTGCGGATTTTTCTTCCGTCCGGCGGCAAGTCTGACGTGGTATCTGCGCGCATTGTATCAGAGGGTATCGTAGAATTCATGGAGCGTGGGCGTTGAACCGGCATCCAAAAACGGTCAAGATGTTCGAAGCGCTGTTTGCGGTGGCGCTGCTGGGCCTGGGCATTGCCGCTCCGCGTCTCTTTGGAGAAGACC
>JACPZR010000447.1 GCA_016195395.1 Spirochaetia bacterium | reverse complement strand
CTGCACTGCGCATTCTTCCAGGTCTACAAATAACGTGAAATCGCCGGAACCGCGCAGGCCAATGCAGTCGCCCTGAATGACAAAATCCATGCGGTTGCGGAAGCCGGACGTCAGCGGAGCGTGTAAAATCTCCGGAGTGATCGAATACGCCTTCTCCATGGCCAAGAGAACTGGCCTTGCTTTGATCCGCACCTGCTCGTCGTACTGAATGTGCTGCGCTTTGCATCCCCCACAGCGCGCAAATGCCGGACAGAATGGTGACGCTGTGGGGACCCCGCCGGGAGGCTGCGGGACCTTCTCGGTGCGGTGAACTTTTACGCGAAGACGCCCCCCTTGTCGGACCAGTTGGAACTGAACTTGATCGCCCGGCAGAAGAAAGGGCACGGAATAGCGCCGGCGGTGGAAATGAAACTCGCCTTCAAACTTGTGATTGAGGCTCTCAATGGGGAGCATTCGTCAACATTCCTGAGAGAATTGCTCCGGGAAAATCAAATTCGGCCTTTTCGAGGACGAACTATATGTATAGAATACTCTTTATCGGAAACTCTGCGCGCTGATGGAAATATTGCTTTTAATGATGCTCGCCGGCCTGACCGCCGGAGTAGGGCTTTGGGCCGCCCGTGGCCGCAAAGAGGGAGAAGCGCCCGCGCCGTTTTCCGACCTGGAACGGCGTACAGGCCCTAAATCGAGCCCCGGCCTTCCGGGCACTCCGGGAGAGGCCCCTGCGGAAGGGGAGCGTGGTCGGGCTGTGGTTTTGGGTTCCAAAGAGGGAACCGACCGTCTGCGCGAGACATTGGACAAGGCGCCGTCGTCTGTTCAAGGGCGCGTGGTTCCGGGCGGTGCGGGGCGGCCTCGCAGCGAGAAGCCCAAGAAGAGCGACCGGCCGCTCAAGCTCACGTATAACACGGACCAAATCATTGCCCGGTCCTCGCGCTACGCACACCATCGGCGCGCGTTGGCCAACGCGGAGTCTCTGGCGGAGAAGCGCAAAGGGGATCAGGCTCTCGAAATCTTTGACCATACGAAGAACAGGATCCCGGACGAGGAG
>JACPZR010000446.1 GCA_016195395.1 Spirochaetia bacterium | reverse complement strand
GCTGGTGGACAAAATACTCGCATACTATGGGATCACGAACCCACCGGCCGGATCAAAGCCCTTGACGGGCAAACGGTTTGCCGCCTGGGGACTTGCATTCAAGCCGGGAACCGATGACATGCGGGACGCCCCTTCGATTGACGTTATCCTTCGTCTTCTGGATCTGGGCGCCGAAGTTCATGCACATGACCCCGTGGCCTTTGAGACAGCGCGTGTCCATTTCGCGGACCGCATTACCTACGGGGACATGTATCCCATTCTTCTGGGAAGCGACGCGCTGCTGGTCCTCACCGAATGGCCTGCCTACCAGGAGCCGGACTTTGAACGCATGAAGACGCTTCTGGCAAAGCCGGTCATATTTGATGGAAGGAACATCTACCGCCCAAGCTTGATGGAGTCTCTGGGATTCCATTACACAGGAATTGGCGCGGGTCATATGCCCAAATGAAACTGCCTGCCAGTAAAGAAATCATTTCCGTGGGTGCATCCCACGGTGCGCGCCCGATTGAACTGACAGCGCGCGGCGCGGGGTCGCTTCCCGTGCTCATGATCGGGGGCGTCCACGGCGATGAGACGGAAGGTTTTCTCCTGGCGGAGCGGTTTGTTGCGGAGCTTGACGCGGGTAACGTTTCGATTCCGGAAGGCATTACGCTCTATATCTGTCCACGGCTCAACCCTGATGGATGCGCTCATGCGCGCCGAACCAACCAGCGCAATGTCGACCTGAACCGCAATCTGCCCACGCGCGATTGGACGGGAGAATTCACAAATCCTCGTTATTACCCGGGGCCTGCCGCAGGCTCGGAACCGGAGTCCGCGGCCACACTGACGATCCTTGACGCTGTCAAACCCGCCGTTGTCGTTTCGCTGCATTCTTGGGAAAATCCCATGATCAATTACAACGGACCCTGTTTGGATCTTGCCGAAGCCATGAGCAAAGACAATGCCCTTCCGCCCAAAGGAGACATTGGGTATCCCACACCTGGGAGCCTTGGCACGTATGCGGGCTGGGAACGCAGTCTGCCTACCATCACCCTTGAAATTCTCCGAGGCCAGGATCCGGAGACTGTGTGGAACGCGCACAAGACAGGACTCATCACTGCGTTTGCATTTTACCTGTCTCATGCCCGTCCACTGGCGACGGTCTAGCTTGGGTCTGCGCGCAAGGGTTTAGACCAGGAAGAGAATTGATACCACTGATTGGAGCGCCAAATGACAACGTTGAACTTAGCCGAACTGGAAAAAGAAATCAACGCCCTCTACGAAAATAGAGAGGAACTGAAAAAGGCGCGCTCCCAGGACATGGTGCGCGAGGCGATGAAGCTGCTGAACGAGGGCCAGATCCGCGTAGCGTCGCCCAAGAAGCAGGGCGACTGGGAAGTCCACGCCTGGGTGAAGAAAGCCATCCTCCTCTTCTTCAGCATTTCCGAAATGCGCGAGATCCATTCCGGCGACCTTGAATACTACGACAAAATCCCTCCGCGTACAGACCATGACGTTACCGGAATCCGCGTCGTTCCCCCCGCCGTCTGCCGCTACGGTGCGTTTGTGGAAAAGGGAGCCATCCTGATGCCGTCGTACGTGAACATCGGCGCATACGTGGCCGCCGGCACGATGGTGGATACGTGGGCCACGGTGGGAAGCTGCGCGCAGATCGGCCGGAACGTGCACTTGAGCGGCGGCGTGGGGATCGGCGGGGTACTCGAACCGCCGCAGGGGCTTCCGGTCATCGTGGAAGACAATGCGTTTCTAGGATCGCGTGCCATTGTTGTAGAAGGCGTCATCATCGAAGAGGGAGCAGTGCTTGGAGCCAACGTTACCATCACTGCGTCCACCCCGATCATCGACGTTACCGGGCCGCAGGAAGTGGTCTTGAAGGGCCGCGTTCCCGCAAGGTCCGTTGTCATCCCCGGGATGCGGACTAAGAAGTTCCCCGCCGGCGAGTTCGGCACCCCGTGCGCACTGATCATCGGGAAGAGAAAAACGAGCACAGACGAAAAGACGTCTTTGAATGACACGCTGCGTGAATTCGCGGTCAGCGTCTAGCGGGGCGTGCGGCCGTTCCGCAGATAACGCAGATTCCGTCCTTCTCCGGTTCGCCGCAGCGCGGGCATGGCGTCCAAGCGCCCTTTGCGCCGTCCTGTGTGATCGTATAGCGGTCATCGAAAACAAAGCAGTCGCCCTTGAACGCGCCGTCCGGGTATTTTTCCAGATAGGCGAGAATCCCGCCGTCGATCTGAAACACATTGGAAAAACCTTTCTCCACCATGTAGGGGACGGCCTTCTCGCACCGGATCCCTCCGGTGCAGAACGCCACAATCGTCTCTTGTTTCCGGTCTGACAGGTCTTCTACAACCTGCGCAAATTCGCGGAACGATTCCATCGACGGCGTGACGGCGCCTTCAAACGTGCCTACAGCGCTTTCGTAGGTATTGCGCGTGTCGAGGAATACGGCCCGGCCGCTCTGTGCCAGTTCATGGACCTGTTCCGGTGAAAGAAAGCGTCCCTGGTTCAACCGCTGGTCCACGTCAGGTCCGAACGTTACGATTTCGCGCCGCACCTTGGCCACAAGGCGGCGAAACGGCGGCTCCTCCATCGGAGTAAAGCGCGCGCGAAAGGCGCCCGCCTGCCCCT
>JACPZR010000438.1 GCA_016195395.1 Spirochaetia bacterium | reverse complement strand
TGTGGAGAAAGGCGGTTACATAAGGGGATTTGTGGACCTCATATTCAGAAGCGGAGATAAATTCTACATTTTGGACTGGAAATCAAATTTCATTCCCGACGGCTATTCTCGTCCCGCTTTGGAGGACGTTATGCAGTCGCACCGCTATCACCTCCAGGCATCAATCTACGTGACGGCTGTGGTAAAATGGCTGCGGTCGCGCGTGCCCGATTTTGACTACGATCGTTCATTTGGCGGAGTGTTTTATCTCTTTTTGCGCGGCATGAGTCCAAAGGATCCAGAGTCCGGTGTCTACGCCTTCCGGCCCACACGCGAGGAAGCAGGTCTATGAGCGTTTATCAGGGAAACATCCAGCCGTCTGTTCTCCTGAAAGGGAGAGTTGACGCCGACGTGGGCGCGTTTTTGGATCAGGCATCCACTGCATATTTGGACCCGGCTTCTGTTCTTACAATCCGTGACCTTGTGGGATACTTGGAACGCGGAGGCGACCCGTCTCTGGGTGCGGGAGTTCTGGCGTTCCTGTACTTTGCCCTTTCGGAAGGGTCCCTCTGTCTGCCGCTGACCGGCGCCGCCTTTGATCGATTCAGCAGGAGGCTCTGCGCCACGGCTCCGGCCGCTTCTTCCGTTGTGAACCGGCTGACAGGTGGAATTGACGTTATGCGATGTCTGGGCCCATTGCTGTCTTCAGAATCCAGTGAAGCGCCTCTTGTCTTTGAGAGAACGGAAAAGCGGCTCTACTTTCAACGGTATTTCAGCTCTCAGGAAACGATTGCGGACAAGCTCAGGGCGTTCCTGGCAAGGGATTCCCGGGATATTGATCTGCAGTCAGCGGCATCGGCTGTTCGCGATGTCGTGGGCGCGTGGGAAACCGGCAGCGGACCCCGGCTCTCTCCTGATCAGGCCCTCGCCGTGGCATCGGCGCTCTTTGCCCCGCTCTCCGTAATCACGGGCGGGCCGGGCACGGGCAAGACGTTCGTTGTTATGACTCTGCTCCGGGTATTTATGCGATTGGGGTTTGACACCGACCAGATTCGACTCGCAGCGCCCACAGGAAGGGCGGCGCGGCGGTTGTCTGAAAGTATAAACGCGGGCCTTGGCCTTGTGAAACGTCCATCGGACGTTGATCTGAAACTTCCCGCCATTCCGTCCAGTACCATCCATTCGTTGATTGGTTTTCGCGGCGGATCGGCCCGGTTTGGAACGACGAACCCACTTCCGGCGCGGCTCGTAATCGTAGATGAAGTCTCTATGGTGGATGTGGTATTGATGGCGCGGCTTTTAGAAGCCGTGGATGTTTCGCGTACTCGTCTGATTTTTCTGGGAGACAGAAACCAACTTCCCTCTGTGGATGCGGGAGCCGTACTCTCTGACCTGATCCGTTTGTTTCTTCCCAGGGACGGCGTGCCGGTCTACACGGATGATTTCAGGCGCTTCCATGCGGGCCTTCTCCCGGGATCGACATTCCCATCCGCCGTCACTCCTGAACAAAACGCGCAGCCAGGAGCCGGAAGCAATCAGGGATTCCGTGACCGGATAACGCTTTTGAACACCTCTCACCGTTCCACACCGGCCGTGATGAATGCGGCTTCAAGCATCCTTGCGGGACTGCCGGAGGGCCTGAACGCATTCACCAACATTTTCGCAAGAATGGGCGAGCCCGCGTGGCCGGAAAGAGACGGCGCATATTTTTTGAACGTGCCCGCGGGCGTCGACGCCTCCGCTCTCGCGGTTTCTTGGAACATGATTTCGTTCTCGGAAGACGCCATGCTCCGCGATCTTGAGAGAACGGCCTACAACCCGGCGGATGCGGAAATGAACGCGAAGGTGGCCGCGGCCCTTATGCATTCGCAGAAGCGACGGATCCTGTGCGTGCTCCGGCGGGGACCGCGCGGAGTGGAGTGGATCAACCGGGCTTTGAAGCGCGCTGTCTGCCGTCGTATGAAGGTTCCCGCTGCCGACATCTACAGTGGAATGCCGATCATCCTTCTCCGTAACGACCCGGCGCGACGCCTCTTCAACGGGGACACGGGAATTGTTGCAGTGTTCGCGGACGGTGTGCCCCGGGCCGCGTTTCTTGATCAGGGTGGTCGTGTCTTTCTTTTCCCCTTGGACGTGCTTCCTGCGTGGGAACCGGCCTACGCCATGACGGTCCACAAGAGCCAGGGTTCAGAGTTTGATGAAGTGCTCATGATTCTTCCCGACGATCCGGCGCACCGCCTGCTCACCGGGGAGATCGTCTACACGGGCCTGACCCGCGCAAAGAAGCAGGTCGTTCTATTGGGTTCGGAAGACGCGGTGCGACACTCGGGTGATGAACGGGCCGTCCGCGACACTGGCCTCTTGTCATGGTAGGATGAATTCGTTTTTTTCTGGACCCCGCCGTCCACCGTTCGCTTCTGGACTCATGATGCGCCGCTCTCTCCTGTTCTTGATCTGTCTGATTCTCGGTGCCGGGTTGACCAATCCGGCCCAGGCTTGGGGTTCCCACTGGCTGATTACGGACCGTGCTTTGGCGCATTTGGACATGGCCTTCACGATGGAAAAGGTGAAGGTCGAACCGCTCGAAGCATTCCTTGCAGCGGAGCAGGACACCGTGGCGCGCACGTTTGACGACTACTACAACTGGATGGAAGAGAAGGGATCGCACCAGTTTAAGCGCGTGCGGCTCGATGGTCCCAACCAGAAGGCATTTCTCCGCGCGGCGCGCCTCAACCCCAAGATGACCTTTCCGATGGTGAACCGCGTTTTGCCGGGGGATTCGTTGTCAGGGCCGCGTGTAGCCGCTGAGAGCATCTCACCTTTCAATGAAACCAAATCCCCCTTCTCGAGCGACTTTGAGGACGTTGCAGGCAAAGAGGTCTCGATCCGTTCTGTTCTGGTAACCTTTGCGGATGAGCCCGACTGGTGGATGGACCGCCATCTCTGGGACATTGAAGAGTACGGATACGGAGCACAGCCCTATGGCAAGAAAGAAGGTGAGAGCACAAAGGCCCCCTTCCACATGCAGTTTCTCCACGAAAATCTGATCGTCCGGTTGTTTGCGCCGGCGGCCACAAGGGGCATGCTTCCTGACCGAGTTGAACTGTTTGTGCGCCTCGCGCGCGCTGCCCAGAAAACCGGACATCACTACTGGGCGTATAGGTTTGCCGCCTGGGCCGCGCACTACTATCAAGATTTGACACAACCGTATCACTCCAAGGCGGTGCCTCACGCAGATGCCTGGTATTACCTCACGTTCATGGTCGCCTCCGCAACGGAGAAAGAAGCCATCAAGAAGAATACTACGCAGCTGGCTGCAAACCGGCACTTTGCCTACGAAGACTTTGTGTCCACAGTTTTGTACCGATATTACCGCCAGAGAGATACAATCTCGTCCGCTTTGTGTCAGAATCTGTCTTCCGGCGAGTCGTCGTTTCAGAGTGTGAAGAAGCCGTTCGACCTGGTGAAAATTACCGCATCGTTTGGATCGGCGCATGCGCCGCGGATGGACCGCGCGATTGTCAAAGCATTTGGGCCGCGGATGACGGAGGATCCCAGCTACGATCAGGAAAAAGATACGTCGTATGATATCAATAAGATCATAGCTTCTATGCCGGCGGAAGACCAGGCACGTCTGGTCCGTGAGACTGGCCGGGATTTCCTGATGGCCGGCCGCGCAACCCGCACGGTTGTCCTCATGGTCAGATAACGTCCGTGTTGCAGAGCGTCGAAAGAAGAAATCCTGCCGCCCTTGAACCGGCAGTCGCGGTGCGGGCTGTACGGCGGCGTTTCCGCGATCTGACAGCGGTGGACGGTGTCACGCTGACACTCGCGCAGGGTGAATCCGCGGCGCTCCTTGGACCCAACGGCGCAGGCAAGACCACGCTCGTTGAGATGATCGAGGGGATCCAGCGCCCCGATGAGGGCGAAATCCGGGTGTTTGGGCAGACATGGGACAAAGATGCGCGCGACCTGCGCCGCTCCGTGGGACTGTCGCTGCAGGAAAGCCGCTTCGTGGACAAGGTTACGGTCCGCGAAACAATTCAGTTGTTTGCCAGCTTTCACGGCGTGGATAACGTTCGATGCTCCGAAGTCCTCGAAAGCGTGCGCTTGATCGAAAAAGAAAAGACATATGTGGCGGACCTCTCCGGCGGCCAGCGTCAGCGTCTGGCCCTGGGAATTTCCATACTGCACAGGCCGCGCCTTCTTCTCTTGGATGAGCCTACCACGGGACTGGATCCGCACGCGCGCCGGGAGATCTGGGAGATATTGCGCCAGCTCCAGGAGACGGGGACGACGTTACTTCTGACCACGCACTATATGGAAGAGGCGGAAGTGCTCTGCCCAAGGGTCATCATTATGTACAGCGGCCGCATTCTCGCAGACGGCAAGCTGGAAGATCTGCTCAAGATGCAGGGCGAGGGAGAGATCATCGAGTACCGTTCTTCGCGTACGCCGGATGAGAAGTCCCTCATGAAAGTGCGCGGGGTAAAGTCCGTGCAGTATTCGCCGGAAACCATGCGAGTGCGGCTGATCGTAAAAAAGATGTCCACAGCTCTACCTCACTTTTTGCGCCACGCGGAGCGCGAGAAGCTGAAGCTTGACGAACTCGAATGCCGGCGCATGACGCTCGACGACCTCTTTATCTCTATGACCGGAAGACATCTTAATGATTAACCGTCCCGTCTTTCACCTGATGGCCATGCAGTTCCGCGTCTTCTACCGCGAGCCTGGCATATTGTTCTGGGCCTTCGGCTTTCCTTTGGCCATGGCGTGGATCCTTGGAATTGCGTTTTCCGGGCGCGCCTCGCTCCAGGAAAAAGGGGCCGTGGTGGTTCCCGCAAACGTCGCATCGTCGGTGCTGATGAACCGACTCCGGCACATTGACCAGAAAGACCACACCTACACCCTCGTTACAGACGGAAAATCCGGCCATTCGATCCGACTCGCGGAGATGCGGGAGGCGGAGGCCGTGTCTGCTTTGAGCCGGGGCATTGTGCTTTTTGTCCTGGATGAAACAGCGGACGGGGCCGTGCGATTCCGTTTGGACCCCGCTAACGAGCAGGCGCATTTTGCCGCGCTCCTCCTCGAGCGCACACTCTTTCTGAAAGACAGGCCGCGTGTGAGAACGGTGATCGCGTCCATTTCGGCCCTGGGCGCGCGCTATGTAGACTATCTGGTGCCCGGTTTGATTGCTATGGGTATCATGAATTCGTGCATGTGGGGGATCAGCTGGGCCCTGGTAGAATTCAGGATCAAGAAGCTGCTCCGCGGGATGATGGCCACCCCTCTCTCCAAATACGAATTTCTGCTGTCGTTCTTCTTAACCCGCTGGGTCATCACGCTCTTGGAAGCCGTTGTAATGATCGTCTTTGCGTGGCTGTACTTTGGAGTGACGGTGAAGGGCAGTCTGTCTGCGGCGGTATTAGTGCTCACTGCCGGGAACGCCTGTTTTGCTGGTGTTGCGGTTTTTGCTTCTTCGCGGGCGGCGTCCACACAGGTGGGAAACGGCGTCATCAACGCAGTGACGCTGCCCATGATGGTCCTATCCGGGATCTTTTTCAGCTATCATAATTTCCCTGACTGGGCCGCGGCCGTGGTTCAGTATTTCCCGCTCACATTGCTTGCGGATTTGAGCCGCGCGGTATTCAATGAAGGCGCGCAGTT
>JACPZR010000015.1 GCA_016195395.1 Spirochaetia bacterium | reverse complement strand
CTTGTCCCACGAAACGGACAACGGTCGCCGGCCCAAGCGCGCTGTGTTTCTGGGCATCACGGGAACGCCGGGCGCGGGGAAATCAACGTTGATCGGTGAACTTGCGGTCCGACTGATCACGCTCGAACAGAACAAGAGCGCGGCCGTCCTAGCTGTGGATCCTTCCAGCCGCGTATCCGGAGGCGCGCTTCTAGGGGACCGCACAAGAGTTCAGTTTGGAATCGACGAGAGGAGGCTATATTTCAGAAGCCAGTCGTCGGACCAGGAGCTGGGCGGCGTGGGACGCGGCACGTTTCAGGTCTGTCGCCTGCTCTATTATCTGTTCGACTACGTCTTTGTTGAAACAGTCGGCGTAGGCCAGAATGAAATTGAAATCCAGAATGTAGCGGACCGCACGTATCTGATTCTCCAGCCGCTGGCCGGGGACCAGATTCAATTCATGAAAGCGGGTATCATGGAAGTGCCGGATGTTTTTGTCCTGAACAAGTGCGATGAACAGGAAGCCGCCAACCGGAGCTACTACGCCCTGCGCGCGAGCCTTGCGTATGTGAGGCCGGAAGGCACAGAACCGCCTATCATCAAGACCAGCGCCCGCACAGGTTTGGGACTCGATTCGCTGGCCGCCGAAATGCGCTCCGTGACCCCGGACTCGGTGCGATCCATGCCACAAAAAGAAGAATACTTTTTCCGCAAATGGGTCAGGGACGAATTTGGACGCCGGGGCCTCCATGCCTTGGACCGCACCGGCGGCGCGGATTCACTGCTCGCGCGGGCCGGATCCTTTGAGGCCGCGCAGAGCGCCTTCGCCGAATCTCTCTGACCGCTTATTTGCTCGCCTCCAAAATGGCCCGGTGGAAAATGGGCCCATGAAGATCAGTGTTGTGGGGACGGGGTACGTAGGTCTCGTAGCTGGCACTTGCTTTGCTGAATACGGAAATCACGTTACCTGCGTGGACATCGATCAGGCAAAAATTGAACGCCTGAAGTCAGGGATCCTGCCCATCTATGAGCCGGGTTTGTCAGAAATGGTACTGTCAAACCATGCCAAGGGACGCCTCAATTTCACAACGGACATTGCTGAAGCTGTCAAGAAGTCGGACATCATATTCATTGCAGTGGGCACGCCTGACGGCGGAGACGGACGCCCCAATCTGACAGGAGTGCTGGCGGTGGCCCGCGAGATCGGGAAACATGCCAACGGCTACAAGGTCATCGTTGACAAGAGCACGGTGCCGGTGGGAACCGCGGACATGGTGCGCTCGGAGATCGCGAAAGAAAACAAACATGAATTTGATGTGGTGAGTAACCCTGAGTTTCTG
>JACPZR010000437.1 GCA_016195395.1 Spirochaetia bacterium | reverse complement strand
GCGTCGTCAGGGGAGAGAGTAAAACGTCCGATTGAATCAGACCTTCTTCGATTCGTTCCAAAGGTCATCCAATTCTTCTGCGCTCCGTTCCGTCAGAGGCCTGCCCTCTTTTTCCGCCTTGGCGCGCACGTATTCAAATCGCGTCTGAAATTTCGTCACGGCGCGCCGTAACGCCACTTCTGGATTTACAGCAAGGTGACGCGATGCATTCACAACGGTGAATAAAAGATCGCCCAGTTCCTCTTCAATACCGGCTGCGGGGGCCGCATCCTTTCCCTTGGGGGGAGACTTCCGCACCTCTGCTTCGAGTTCCGCCAATTCTTCACGCAGCTTATCAAACACACCAGTGACATCGGGCCAGTCAAGTCCCTGCCGTGATGCCTTTTCCTGGAGCTTGTGGGCACGGAAGAGCTCCGGTAGAAATTCGTAAGCGTGCGCTGCATCCTTCTTCTCTCCCGCCTTGATCTTTTCCCAGTTCGACAGGATTTCCTTTACTCCGTCCACGTGGGCGCCGCCGAACACATGCGGATGACGTCGAACCAGCTTGTCTGATATCCCCTGGGCAACGTCGTTAATTGTGAATTCACCGGCCTCTTCCGCAAGACGCGCATAAAAGAATACCAAAAACAAGAGATCTCCCAGTTCCTCCCGCAGGCCCTCTGTGGAGCCTTTGTCGACGGCATCGATCACCTCGTAAGACTCTTCCAAGAGGTGCGGGCGCATGCTCATCTTGTCCTGAGCCCGGTCCCAGTCGCACCCGCCGGGTTCGCGAAGGCGCGCTGTGGTTTCTCTGAGTCGGTTTAGTTCTTCCATAATATAGCTGCAATATCACTGCGTCTGGACAGATGCTGCCAAGCTCCGCGCGCCAGAAAGTGCGTCGCCAGGATGTCTCAAAATCTCGTCGACAGGCTCCGCGCCACGATCGATCCGGTGCTGGAATGATCAAGAAATTTGTAACGGAAGGTCGAGCGTTCACTGTGGAGGTCCAACGCCAGGGAACGGGCTTTTTTACAGGTTTGTCGGAAGACGGACGCGCGGATACCAACATGGCCGTAGAGTCGTTTCAGATCAAGGGGACGGATGCCTTTCACCTGCGCACTGCCGGCGCAGAGACATCCGGCGTATTTCATTTCACCGGGTCGGAATACTTTGTTCATATCGGCGGGAGAAACTACCGCTTCCAGGACGCCGAGACCGCGGACACCGGAGGCGATTCCAGCGGCCTCTTCAAGAGCCCCATGCCTGGAAAGGTGACAGCGGTCCTCGTCAAAGAAGGCGATGTGGTGGCGGTGGACCAGACGCTCGTCGTGGTAGAGGCCATGAAGATGGAGAATGCGATCAAATCGGACATGGCGGGAAAAGTAGTCAAAGTACCGGCCAAGCCGGGAGAACTCGTATCACCGGACGATGTCCTGGTCCAAATCGAAGCAAAAGAATAACTCGAGCCAAAGCCCAGGGGCGGAAGGCCAGCCGCGCAACGCATTCAATCATATCCACGGAGATACACATGTCCAAGCAGACACTTACGCTTTGTATCGGAGCCATTTTGACAGCGGTCTGGGGCGGCGCAGCCCTCGCGGACAATTCCATTCTGGTTTCCTTGTCCGGGAATAACGACATGTATGTGGCAGTGGACAGCTCCGGCAGCGTCAGCACCTGGGGACGCGCTACGGATCAATTGTCACTCGGCATGACATCGGACAAACCGGGATTCAAAATAGATTCACCAAGACCTCTGAAAGTTCAGGGACGCCCGGTCAGCGTTGCCGTCGGCGGCACACAGGTCCTCCTGCTTCTATCAGACGGCACAGTACTCGGGTGGGGTGGCAACGGCGAATGCGAAGTGGGCAACGGTGATGCTGCGAAAGAACTGAAGCGATGGCAGCGGCTGGACAAAGTCATGTCGCCCGTGCTTGTGACCGGACTCAAAGGTGTGCGTCAGATCGCAGCGTCAGAGCGGATCTCCGCCGCCGTGCTCTCGGATGGAACCATCCGTGTCTGGGGCACCGGCAATGACGGCTTTTCAGGTACAGGCGCCTTGGCGCCGCGAGGGGATAACGTTGCCTGTATTCCCGTGGCCCGTGCCGTGCCCGGAGTAGATCACGTTAAGCAGATCTCTTTGAGCGCATCGCATGCGTTAGCTGTGCGCGAAGATGGAAGCGTGCTTGCCTGGGGTCGGAACCGCGAAGGGCAGCTGGGCGACGGAAGCAAAGTATCCCGCGTGAAACCCGCTCCCGTTCCCGGGATCACAGACGCGGTGGCCGTGTTTGCCGCGCACATGAAATCGTTTGCTGTCTTGTCTGACGGCAGTGTAGTGGGCTGGGGGATCAAAACCAACGGCGGTCTGGGCGACCCGGCTCCCAAAGATCCCAATGACCTCGAAGCCCTTTACTATGTGAAGCCGCACAAGATTGCGGGATTGTCCGGTGTGCGCGCGATTTACGGCAATGACGGTTCCACATACGCCCACCTGCGCGACGGAACTCTGCGCGGCTGGGGAGAAGGGTACCATGGAGCGCTCGGGAACGGCTCGTACGATGGATGGTTTTACCAGCCGCAGGAACCCAAAGGACTGGGCACAGTGAAATCGCTCCACGTGGCGCAACGCCGCGTGTTTGCTGTCAAGTCAGATGGTGCTGTGTTTGCTTGGGGACCTTTGCGCATGGCCGCTCCCGGCGGGTTCAAGGAGCATTCCACGATCCCCTTGGCCTTACCGATCCTCAAGGGAAACCCCTGATTACCGGGAGGCCGGGGCATGATGGCGGCCCTTGGGCCGCAGCCATCGCTGCCGGGGTGCTGGTTTACTTTTTGCCTTTGAGGTCGCGCAGGAGTGTCTGACGTTTCTTGAAACGCTCGGTGGCGTTCAGGCCCGCCCATTCACGCTTCAGGTCCTTGGGGTTTACACCCTTGGCTTTTGCGAACCGGTTCAGGAGCTTTGCCGTTTTTTCGTTCATCGGGAGACGAAATTGGTCGAGGGGGTGCGGGCGTCAAATGGTTTACGGTACGTCACACGGGAAGGCCCAAAAAGCCGTTCAACGCTGCAAATTCGTGTATTCATGCGACGGTTCCCGCGATTCGGGATAGTCCGTGTTGTAGTGTAACCCGCGGGATTCCTTTCTTGCGAGCGCAGACCGGATGATCAAATGCGCCACCAGCGTCAGATTCCGCAGCTCGAGAATCTTGTTCTGGATCACAGTCCTCCGGTAAAAGTCCGTCACCTCGTCCAAGAGGAGTGTAATCCGGCGGAGCGCCCTGTCCAACCGCAGATTGGAACGGACAATGCCCACATAGTTCCACATGAGACTTTTGACTTCCTCAAGGTTGTGCTGGACCAGAATCCACTCTTCCGCGTTTTCCAACCCCTCTTTGTTCCATTCGCGGACATCGGGCGGGCGCTCTTTGGGATAGTGGTCTTTAATGTAACGCGCGGCCCGGCCGGCGAAAACGAGGCCCTCTAAAAGGCTGTTCGACGCGAGGCGGTTGCCGCCATGAACCCCGGTGCACGCCACTTCGCCGATCGCCAGGAGACGGTCGATGGCGGTCACGCCGTTCAGATCCGTCCGCACGCCGCCGCACATGTAATGCGCGGCAGGCACCACAGGCACCAGTTCTTTGGCCATGTCGATCCCGTGTTCCAAGCACGCCGCGTAAATATTGGGGAAACGGACCATGAGTTCCTCGCGCGACTTGTGCGTGATGTCCAGCCACACGTGCTGCGACGCAGTACGTTTCATTTCTCCGTCGATGGCGCGGGCGCAAATGTCGCGCGGGGCCAGGTCCCGTCGCTCATCATACCGCTGCATAAAGGGTTCCCCGTCCATTCCCCGGAGGACAGCGCCGTGGCCGCGCACCGCCTCCGAAATCAGAAACGTGCGCTGGCCGGGACAATAGAGGGTGGTGGGATGGAACTGATAGAACTCCATGTTGGAAATCACGGCGCCCGCGCGGTAGGCGAGCGCCACACCGTCGCCTGTGGCAACGTCCGGATTCGTATTGTGGAGATAGACCTGTCCTGCGCCGCCGCTTGCGAGAATCGTCACGCCGGCCCGGATGATTGTGATGTCCCAGGTCTGGCGGTCATAGACGTAAGCGCCGTAGCAGCGCTTGGCCGTCCCGCTCTGGCTCAGGTGAAAATGCATGATGAGTTCGACTACGGATGTCTGTTCCAGCACGCGGATGCCTTTGGCTTTCACGGCGCTCGCAAGCGCCGTTTCGATTTCGCGGCCGGTGAAGTCCGCGGAATGGACAATACGATTTTCGCTGTGACCGCCTTCGCGGCCCAGGTGATACTGGTCCCCCGCGTGGTCGAAGTTTACGCCCAGCTCAACCAGCTTCTTAACGTGACCCGGCCCTTCTGACACAAGGATGCGCACCGCGTCCGGATCGCACAGGCCGGCTCCCGCATCCATAGTATCACGATAGTGGCTTTCGATGGTGTCTTTGGCATCCATGACGGCCGCGATGCCGCCCTGTGCCCAGGCGGTGCTGGCATCCGTAATCGACGACTTGGTTACCACAGCAACGCTGCCGCTGTCCGCCAGCTGCAGTGATGCGTACAGGCCGGCGACCCCGGTGCCTACGATTAGAAAATCAACGTCAAGAGTCCGCACACTACTAACGTTGTCTAGGGTTTGGGCTGCTGCTTCATGAACCGCATGTAGCTCATGGCACGTACCAGCATGTAGTCCGGCTTCAGCGCATCCGTCTTGTGTGTCCGGAGATACGCGTCTGCTTCCTCGTTGGCGCCCACGCTCTGCTTGAGTCGTTCCACCCATGCTTCACGTACAGGATCCTTCTCTTTTGTTTCAAGTTCCGGGAGGTGTTTCCACATGTCCTCTTCGCGGAAGCGCGGCGGGAAGGTATTGTCCGGTTCATCCGACAGGTTGATGTCCGGCACAACACCGTACACCTGAATGGTATAACCGCGCGGGGCATAATAACGGTCCGTGGTGAGCTTCACGATAACGTCACCGCGGGGCTGCATTCCCTGAACACTGGCTTTCCCAAAGCTGCGCTCGCCCACTACAAGGGCGGCTCCGTGATCCATCAGAGCGGAAGCGACAATTTCGCTCGCGGACGCAGAACCTGCGTTGATCATACAGATGATGGGGATGCCTGATACGATGGGATTGTTTTCGTTGGCGAACTGGCGGCGGCCGCCCTTTCCTTTTACTTCCACTACCACACGCCCCTTGGGTAGAAAGAGACCGGCCACGTGGATGGCCTGATCCAGATAGCCGCCGGGATTTCCGCGCAGGTCTATCACCAAACCTTCCATTTTGCCGCCGGACTGACGGCGCAGTTCATCGTACTCTTTGCGGACCAGGTCCGACGTGGCGCCGTGTTCATACAGGAATGATGAGATCTTGATAACACCCACTTTACTGTCAGGAAGATACTGCGACGTGACGGCCTTCTGCGCGATCACACCGCGGCGGATGCGGATGGAAAGGGTGACCAGCTCGGCCGGTCGCTCCACATCCAGGTTCACGTAAGTCTCTTTGGGGCCGCGGATGCGTTTCACCACCTCGGA
This sequence comes from Spirochaetia bacterium, assembly GCA_016195395.1. The sequence continues at coordinate 432 of JACPZR010000437.1, read as the reverse complement.
AAGAGGCAGCGTCTCAATGCTTTTGCCGTCCACTTTACGGATGAGGTCGCCCGATTTGAGGCCGGCGTTCAGAGCCGGTGAGTTGGGCAGCGGTGTCTCCACGACCACATCCTGAGAGCCGCCGCCGGACAGAAGGGCGCCGATTCCCTCGAAACTGGAATCTTCCGACTCTTTGCGGATCTTGTCCCAGCCTTCGCGGTCAATGATGCCGCTGTGCGGGTCCATAGCCATCATGAAGCCGTTTACGGCAGCAAAATACACATGGTGCATCCCGAACTGTTCTTTGGCGTATGGGTTTTCTTCAATGTGGGCGGGCGGCTTGATGTATTTCTCTTTGTTGGCTTCAATCCAGGAGATCACACGGCCGAATTCTTTCTCGCCGAATTCCATCTTCTGCCAGGACTGTTCAATGAACTTCTCTTCCGCCTGGCT
>JACPZR010000423.1 GCA_016195395.1 Spirochaetia bacterium | reverse complement strand
TGTCAAATACGCGGATGGGCGCAAAGGTCCACACACCCCGCCCACGGCAGTGCATCTGGAACGACCGGGTCTGTCCGGCCGGTGCTTCTCCATAAACTGTACACGCTTCTCCCGCTGCGCCTTGGATGGTGATGGCGCCGGAAAGGGTCTTAGCAATGCTCGTAGTGTTTTTCAGCGTAACTGTGTAGCTTGAATAGCCGTCAATTTCTCCGTTTGCGTCCGCCACGGAAATCTCGAGCCCGCCCATGGCCGCTTTTTGCTCCGCGGCTGCCAGTGCTCCCGCAAAAAGAAGGATGATAGAGATCGACGCAACGGCAGATTTCATAGACGCAGTTTATTCTTCTCGATCTCCGGGTCAAGTGATTCCGTGCGCGCGTTTTTCCTTGCAAAAACGTCCAGTAACAGGTTCCTGAGCCATCCTTGGATCGGTGCGGGCAGGAATTTGTGAAAAGAATTAGGGATCTGTTTGTGGCCCGGCGCTATCCAGAGGCTGTGAGGCAGTGTAAATGACCGGACTTTTCAAAGAGAACCGCGCTCTTTTGATAATGGCGCTTCTCATCGCGGCAATCACGCTGTGGTTACAGCCCCGTTATGTATTTACCGGAGACAGCCTGAACAAGTTAGTGCAGGCGGAAGCTCTGATCCAGAGCGGGTTTAAGTCAGAAGAGCTGCATTATCCCGCGCATAACGTTGATCCCCGTTACGAATTTTTCCCGTTTACCGCAGCCTATCATCTCCAGATCAACGGCAGGCATCTGGGCCAGTACCCGCTCTTCTATTCCGTCCTTTCGGCATTGCTGACCATGTCCGCCGGTGCGCTGGCCCTGCCTTGGATGAGTGTTGTCTCTGCAGTGGCGATGATGCTCCTTCTGCGTTTCTATTGGAAGGCCCGGACGTTCACCCTCATGTTCGCCATGCTCGGCACGGGGATGCTCATCTATGCGGTGCAGTACTCCGAGGTGATCTTATCGGTGGTGCTGGGTTTTGCGGGTTTGAGTCTTATTCTTGCCGGCGAGAAATCGGTCGCAAGGGCTCTGGCCGGGGGTGTGCTTGCGGGACTCGGAGTCTGGCTCAGGCTGGAAGGCATCCTCTTTTTCGGCGCGCTGGGGCTTGCATGGCTGATCGTCCGCGGGCTCCGGTCTGCGTTTACATCCAATCTTCTGCCCGCCTCGATTGCCTTTGCGGTCACGGTTCTGGCATTTCTAGCTTTCAATCAGTGGGACTACGGACATATCCTGGGCCCGCGTTATCTGGCCACAAAGTCAGACGGATACGGACTTTGCTGTCGCTTGAATGCCACAGTAACGCTTCTGATCACCGCCAAATATCGTCCGGGTTTCTTCGCGTACACGCCGCTCTTTCTCTGGGCGTTGGTGTATGCGGCAAGGCCGCGTATTTTCAAAGCGCTCGACGAGAGAATCAGGATACTGTTTGTTACTTGCGTCATATTTCTTCCCCTTGCTTCTCTGTCAGCGCCCAACGATGGGGTGACAGACTGGGGCGCGCGTTACCTGATGCTCGCAAGTCTCCCGTCGACTTTAGTCCTTGAGGCCGTGCTTACGGCCGTGGATGTATCCGGCCTGAAACGTTGGTCCCTCAAGAAAGTTGGCTTTGTGATTCTATCAGGATTTTCCATCGTAGTAACCATTGTGGGTGCAGCAGTGATTAAGGCGGCTACAGTTCAGCTCCGTCTCTTTCAGCAGGAGTTTTCCGCTGCGCCGGCTGACATTCGGCTTTTTCAAAACGAACTCCTGGCAAGCCATGTGGGTCTCCAATACTTCACGAATCCCATGGTTCTTGCCCGCGACGCCGCAGAAGTG
>JACPZR010000434.1 GCA_016195395.1 Spirochaetia bacterium | reverse complement strand
CGGCAGACGCACGGCGCATCTATGAAACCAATGACCGGCTGGGGGGGCTCCCGCGAAAGAACTTTTTTCTCTCCCTGCCCGCCTGTACAATGACTTGGATCATAGGCGACATTCATGGTTGTTTACGGGAGCTCAATGAGCTTCTCAAGGCGCTGCCTGCGGATGATCCTTTGGTCTTTCTGGGCGACTACATTGACCGCGGTCCGGACTCGGCCGGGGTGATTGAGCGGATTCTGGAAGAACGCGGCAGATCCACATTCCTGATGGGAAACCACGAAAGCATGATGATGGCCCACTTTCACTCGCCCGGGACTGTGGAAGCACTGTCGTGGTTGTATTCCCCCAACGGGGGGTTGGAAACCATGCGCTCGTACGGGCTGACCCGCGGGGCTTCGTTCAGCGATGTGCCCAAGACGCACCGCCAGTTTTTGGAAGCTCTGCCACTCTATCATGAAGCGGAGAACTTCATTGCCGTGCATGCGGGTGTCCGCACCGGCGTGGGAAGCGACATGTCGGTCCAGACGCGTCATGATCTGCTCTGGATCCGGACGGAATGGATCAAACAAGAAAGCGCTTGGACTGGTAAGTTTGTTTACTACGGACACACTCCTTCGCGTTATGTTTTCGGGATGAACCAGGAGCACGCACTAATCAAAGGCGAACGGTCACTGGGAATTGACACGGGCTGCGTCTATGGCGGCTCACTCACCGCCGTAAACGCAGAAAACAATGAAGTGGTCCAGGTCCGCGCTGGACGGCCTTATTGGTGATGATAGAGCGTATCCACAAACCGGACCTTCTACTGCTCTTGGACCAGCCACGCAGGGATGCCGTGCTTGAGCTGGATCGCGCGCTCAAAGATGCCGGGTACGAGTGCTATCTGGTGGGCGGCGTTGTCCGCGATCTCCTGATGGGCCGCTCTCCCGGCGACTGCGACTTTGCAACCAACGCGCACCCAAACGCGGTCAGAAAAATCTTCCGTCGCACCGTTCCCACAGGCATCAAACACGGCACCATCACGGTCCTTCTGGGCGGCGAGTCGTTTGAGGTGACCACGTACAGGTCAGAGAGCGGCTATACCGATGCCCGTCGCCCTGACCACGTTGATTTTGCGGACACATTAGAAGAAGATCTCTCCCGGCGCGACTTTACCGTGAACGCCCTCGCGTATGACGCTGGGACCGGCGTTCTCCAAGACGCATACGACGGGCTGCGTGACATGGACCGTAAACTGATCCGGACCATCGGGCTTGCGCGGGACCGGTTCTTTGAAGACGGCCTGCGCCCGGTTCGCGCCTGCCGCTTCTGTGCCACGCTGGGATTCGCTCTTGAAGAAAACACTCGAAGCGCCCTTGCCGACCCGGACGTACAAAAACGCACCGCCCAGGTGGCCGTAGAACGCTTCACCGACGAACTCTGGAAAGGTTTCAAAGTCCCCCTGGTTTCCGCCATGATCCGTCCGCTGGAAAGCACCGGACTCTGCCGGCTTTTTCTGGACCTGCCCGCGGACGCCAAAGATTTTACGGACGATGTGTCGCTCACGGCGCTCGACGCGCTCTACCCTGCCCCCGGCCCCTTGCGCGTGGCTGTGTGGTGGCGTGCCCGTGGTATAGCGAAGGGTGAACAGATGGAGACCCTGGCGCGCCGACTTAAGTTCTCGCACAAGCAGGTCCGTGACGTGCTCCAGACGAATGCGCTCCTGACATTCCAGGAAAATGCGGGGCACAATGGGGATCAACCGGCACAATCTGCCGTGGCAGAGCGACGCTTCTTGTCTGCTCTGAAATCACTCTTCAAAGAAGATACCGCTCCGTATTTGGAGTCGGCGCGGTCGTTGGGTCCGGAGCTCATCGAGTCGCTTTTGCAGCGTTATACAAGAGAGCCGCTCGTGATTGGAGACCTGGACATCAAAGGTGAGGACATGAAGACACTCGGGATTCAAGGCCCGGAGATTGGACTCACGCTCAAAGCGCTGCTCGATGCTGTGCTCGAAGGCCGTGTGGAGAACAGGAAACATGATCTTGTGGAGCGCGCGCGCGCCTTGATACAGGGCGGCTAATCAGGGGCGGACGTGTCGTACTCTGGAAAATACTGGAAAAACAATTCGCGCGGAACAATCCGGTAGCCGAGCCCGTAGGTTTCTTTGTAGATCTCGCTGAAATCCACTTCCGGGACCAGGTGAAAGGCCACGTCGTTTTCAAAGTGGGCCATGGCGTCGAGTGTGATGGCCATGCCGGGAATGATTTCTGTTTTCATGAACGCCCAATCCTGCTTGAATCGCATCGCGTCGGGCTTGATGTCACGGACGCGCTCGGCAAGCATCAGGAGGCGCTTGAAGGGACAGCCATTGTCCGCGTAAGGAACCAGGTTCACTTTGATCAGCGTGCCCGCAAGTCCCAGGTTGTCCCAGACAGGGAGCGTGCCGGCGTTGGGATGCATGCGCGCAATGCGCACGTCCTGTGTGAGTAGATCCATGCTGTTGGCTTTCGACCGCGTTCCTGGTCCAAACTCCCCCTCCCACAACCAGCGATAAATATCGCGCGGTTCAAGGACCAGGTGCGAGTCGAGGAAGCGCTCCGCCATGATGGCCTTGGCTTCCTGTTGGTAGAGCTCGTCGTCGTTGTACTCAAAGAGCATCCGCTACTTCTGCCGCGTGCCGAATTCGTTTCCTTTGATCAGCCGCATGATATTGCCCCGGTGCTGCACAAACAAGAGGGCGGACGCCATGCAGCACACAATGAGGATCGGCAGACGCTCGGGATCCCAGACGCGGTCGGTGAACAAGAAATAGGACATCGGGAGAATGAGCGCGCCGGACAAGCTGCCGAGTGAAAAGTAACGCGTGAGCGCGATCACAACCACAGCCACAGTCAGCGCGAGGACCACGCCGCGCGGGAAGATAACGATAAAGACTCCCATGAACGTAGCCACACCCTTGCCCCCCTTGAAGCCAAGAAACGGCGTCCAGATGTGCCCGGCCGCGGCCATGAAACCTACCAGAAGAGAATACCAGACAGGCCGGAGCGGCATGTCGCCGGCGGCGTCGGCTAAAAGCTGTGCTGCGAAAACCGGAGCGGCTCCCTTTGTGGTATCGAGAATGAAAGCGACGATTCCGGGACCCGGTCCCGCTGTGCGAAATACATTGGACGCGCCCGGATTGAGCGACCCTTGTTTTCTGACGTCCACACCCTTCCAGAGCTTCGCGGTGATAAACGAAAAGGGGACGGCGCCAAGAATGAACGCCGCCACAGGCAGCGCATAGTAGAGAATGGTCCAATTGTTCAGCGCTTGTGTCATTTTCTCTCCTTTTTCTTGGACGAACGGTCTCTCACCTCGATCCGGATGGGAATCCCCTCCAGATCAAATGTATCCCGCAAACGATTTTCAAAGAAGTTCACAAAGCTTTCGCGCATCCCCATACGCCCGGAAACAAAAAACACAAACTGCGGAGGAAAGGCTTCCGACTGCGTCACAAAGAGAATCTTCCCGGAAAAGCCTCCAGGCAGTCTGCGGTTCCATTTGGCCACCAGCTCATTCAGCTGGTGTGTGGGCACTCTAAAGTGAATTTTTCCGATCAGCTCGCAGGCTGTTTCAAGAATCTGTTTCACGCGCTGACCGGTCAGGGCGGAGCAGAATATGGAAGGAAAGTTCGACGCGTAGGGAAACAAGAACTCAAGCTTGTCCATGTACTCTTTCATCGTATGAGTGTCTTTTTCCGGTACCGTGTCCCACTTGTTCAGCGCAAGGATGACCGGCTTGCCCGACTGTGTGATGAGGTCGCTGATTTTCTTGTCGAGGTCTGTAATTCCGTGTGCTGCATCGATCACGTGCACGCAGATATCCGCGGCCTTGATGGCGCGCCGTGTTCGCGCTGCGGAGAAGAAATCCACGCGGTTCTCTTTCCCATGGAGGTGCGTAGCCCGCCGGAGACCTGCTGTGTCGATGATCCGTATGGAACGTCCAAAGTATCGGAGCACGGTGTCCACCGTATCTCTCGTTGTCCCCGGCACATCCGACACGAGCGACACGTCCCGCTCTATCAGTCTGTTGAAGATCGACGACTTGCCGGAATTGGGACGGCCCACAATGGCCATCGCGAAATCCTTGGATACCGGTTCTTTCTCTACTGTCTCACTTTCGTCACTCTCGGCGCCGGAACTCTCGTCGTCCTCTTCGTCCGACTGCATGGCCCGCTCATCGGCCTCGGTGTGTTCTACGATCTCTTCGTCGGACTGTTCATCGTCACTTTCATCCGTGCGTGATTGGGATGCGGGCGCCTTCCGCTTGATCTGCGGCGCAGCCTCCGCCATCGCTTCAAGAAGAGCATTCAGATTCCAGCGTCCGCGCGCGGATATCGGCACCACGGGGTCCAAGCCTTCGCTATAAAATTCGGCCAGAAGGTCTTCAGCGTTTTTGGGGTTATCTACCTTATTGACGACGTAGATGACACGCGCCTTCACGTTATGCCGCAAAAAGTCCACGAGGAAGTGGTCAAAGCCCTGTAGAGCTGGCGCTTCAAGAAGCAGGAGCACCAGGTCCATCCCGTTCAGGTGAGCCCGCGCGAGCTCAACGATAGCGGTCTCGAGATCCCCCACTTCTTCAAGGTCAAGGCCGGGTGTATCGGAGATGTAGAAGTCGGTCTCACCGCGCGTGACGTGTTCTTCGAGAATGTCCCGTGTCAGTCCCGCAAATGAATCCGTGATGGCCCTCTGGCGTCCCAGAAGAGCGTTGAAAAGCGTGGACTTCCCCACGTTCCTCCGCCCCGCCACGGCCACTCGCACCATCTTGCCTTTGCGGTCCATATCAGTCCCCGTACTTGTCGCGCTCACGGAGCGCCCGCGCCATTTCTTTTTTGGCCTCTTCTTTCTTTTCCGACTCTCGCTTGTCCGCGGCCTTTTTACCGCGCGCCACACCCAGGAGAATCTTCACGCGGCCGCGTTCGTTGAAATACATCTTGAGGGGAATGACAGCCAGCCGCTTCTCTTTGATTTTTGCGGACAGTGTGGTGATTTCCTTCGCGTGAAGGAGAAGCTTTCTGGGGCGAGTTTCCTCATGGTTGAAAGCGCCCGCGCTCTTGTACGGCTCGATCTTCAGGTTGATGATAAAGAGAGCTGCGTCCTTGGGCTGCACATAGGCGTCCCCCAAGTCCGCGCGTCCATTGCGAAGGCTCTTCACTTCTGTGCCCACAAGCACAATGCCGGCCTCCAGGGTTTCGATCACCTCATAGTTACGCCGGGCTTTCCGATTCTCGAGAACAGGGGCAGCCATAGTTGATCCAAAAAGCCATCAAAGAGGAAGGGGCGGCGCGGTCAATCAAGGCCTGAGGCGGAACCGGGCTCGTACAGATACTGGATTCCGTGGCGGGCGCGGACCTCTTCGTCAGCGTCCCTGATTTCAGCGGGGTCCAGCACTACGATACGATTGGACTCAAAACCAAACACAATGGGGACCGACTCTTTCGAGAACTGCTCAACGAGCGACTTCAAGTGAGGAAGGTCACGCACAGCGCGGCCGTTCACGGATAAAAGGAGGTCCCTCTTGGACCGGTACCCAAACACTGCCTTTGTGGGAAGAATCCTGTCGAGGACCACGAAGCGTTCGCGGCCCTTGGTCTCAAGATAACGTCCTGTTGATTCCAGATATTGGAACCGCTCTCCGGCGGCCGCCTCCGTCAGATATTGTCCGTTGGCTTCCAGAAAGACCAGCCCCCCGAGAACGAGGTACGGCGGCCTCTCGGGCTTCTTGAAGCGGATGCCGCGCACGGTCAACGCCACGCCGGCAGGAAACGAGCCAAAACCAGCTTCCGAAAGCGTTGAACCAGCTTCCAAATTCCGCCGGTCAATGGAGAGAATCACGTCGCCGGGGAAAAGAATCCCGTCGGCCCCGCCGTACGGAAACACGCGTGTAACGAGAGCCGCGCTTCTCCCGGGAAGAATCCCATAGCTTGCCCGGACTACCGGACTTTTGAGATCTTCGTATAGAAACCCGCTGTTGAGAACCACGGTCTTCCGCGGGTCCTCCGCCGGCTCGTCCATGGGTTTGATGATGACGCTGTCCGTCGAGTCTTGGGCTCTTTTGCGGCCCTCTTCCAGAAATTGCTTCACAAAGCTGACCGGGACTGCTGTTCCGGTGCGCGTTGTTTGGTCGAACTTGATGACAACACCGGCGAGCTGCATGCCGTTGAAGAACAACAGATCACCGCTGGAAATCCAAGGGGCCCAGCCGGAGAAGTTCATCACCGGGATCTGGGTATTTCCTTCCGGTGAGAGAGCAGTCCCCATACCCTCGAACACAAACGTTACGTCTGACAGCGCGGCTTTCTCGCGCGACAGACATCGCAGCTGCGTTCCCGCTTTTACCGTGCGCAGATCGGCGTCAAAGTTGGCAGCGGCGCCCGGCGTAGACCCGGGAAGTTTGGCCGCAATCAAAGCCAGTCGCAGTTCCCAATCATGGGCCAGAAGAGTCGATTCCACACCCTCTACGGGAAAGGAAGCCGT
>JACPZR010000433.1 GCA_016195395.1 Spirochaetia bacterium | reverse complement strand
GGCCTCGCGGCGCACCTAACCGTCTACCCGGCGGTTAATTGAAATCCATGCCTCTTCATTGGGCGAACTGCTAATCGTCCCATTTCGGAGATCAAATTGTTCCCATGCGGTCCCATGCGGTCCCACGCGAACCGACGTGATCGGCCCAAATCGGTAGACTCAAGTCACCCTCGTCGCTCTGAAACAGAACCGTTCCGTGACGGCCATCCTCCTCGCGCAGTTGTCGCAAGTCGTCCACAAGATGCGTGCTCTCGCCCAACGAAAGGCCGCCAAAACGAATGGCTGTGCGCGGCGTCGCGAGAACTTGCCGCACGCGGTCGGCCAGACACACGGGCGCATCTTCGTTCTTGCCCTTCTTCAGCCACACAGCCAACTTGATGTGTGTCAGCAATTCCTGGAAGTCGGGCCGTTTGTTTTCGCCAAGGCCCGGACCGTGCTTCCGGCTTTTCACTCGCCACAAGGTGCGCAACACCACCGAATACTCAGGTTGCGAAAGCAACGCGATGGCAAGCTCCGCTCCTTCGTGAGCATGGCGGTTAGTCTCGCCCACCAGTGACAGCAACATGCCATACACCGTGGAGGGCGGCGGACAGGGCAGTGTTTCAAAATATTCTCGGGCTCGTGGCACCCGGAAGGATACCACGGGAACCGAGACGAATAGCGCAACGTTGTCGTGCATGGATACCTCCGTGAATAAACCTTCGCCCCTAGCGTTATCCACCCAGCTTGAGATCAGCACGCATGCGTGCCTTCAATTCGTGCGCGGCCGCTTTCACGCCTTGCACTTTGATACCGAGTTTCCCGAAACGGCCCATTGTTTCCGGGTCAATTGTTTCCGGCGTAGATGCGCCGACGATCACCTCCTTGGGGTCGATATCGCCGTAACCGATGCGGCCCATGATTTCGGGGAGCGTGAGGCGCTGGTTGTCAGCCAAAGCGAAGCCATAGAGCATCCGGGGTGCAAAGTCGTCGGTCCAACGGTAGATCACGGCATCGGGTGAGAAGTCATACAAGAACCGGCTATGATTTCCCGCCACCTCGGAAAGCGATGTCACCGCATCTACCGCAGAGAGGATGCGGCTTGGCACGCGCAGTGCTTCCGGTGTGAGTGCGAAACCATATTGGTAGCGCGTGGCGTGAATTTCAGTTCCGTACAAACTGGTGTTGGATTTTTCGCCGCTTTTCGCGTTAAACGTGATGTCACCGGTGAACGGTGACAACGAAATTGCCCGAGATACCTCCAACACACCGCGCCGCTTATCGCAGGTTCCTTTGCTCAGAAGTCTGATCTTTTCATCCAGCTCCTTCACCTGCTTCTTCAATTCTTTGCCGGCGTCAGTTTTCTGTTCGTCCTTTGAGAGTGTTTTGTAGTGATCATCAAGTTCCTTCTTTTGCTTCTTC
>JACPZR010000432.1 GCA_016195395.1 Spirochaetia bacterium | reverse complement strand
GATTCGGTGGGAAGGACGATACTACTTGGCCTTTTCAAGCATCGCGAGATAGGAATCCACGCTCCAAGGTTTGATGTGAAGAGCGGTGCAAACAACATAGTTTGAGGCGCTGCAATCGGAAGTGGTCGATGCGATCTTGCAACCCAACGCTTCGCACTTATGGCGGTTATCCCAGGTGTCTTCGCCGCTATAACGGCAGTAGTCTTTGCAGCTGGCTGAGCTGCCGGATCCGCAACCATAGCACCCGTCCGCCTTAAGGTTCGGCACCAGCGCGACAAAAGCCGCCAGCGCAAAGAGCCCTACACACAGTCGTTTCATATTCCCTCCGGAAGGTGAACCCTTCAGGGATCAGTTTTACGAAGCGCCCGATGATTTGTCAACCCTTGGCGGAGCGTTCTCCGCTATCGCCCCGAAGTAACGCCTCATGGACGCCAGCAAAACAGGAAACAATGCCGGAGCATTCAGGCCCTTGATCATTCCGTAGAATCCCTCGTGGGACATGACAACAAAATGTGCCGCTTCGTCCGTGTCAACGTCGCGCATCAGGTATCCCGATTCCTTAGCGCGGTCCAAGTGCTTCTTGAGCTCCGCTATCCACAAATTCAGCGCGGCGTGCAGACGCTTCCCAAATCCCTTATCCACCGGCGCCATTTCCTGAACCATATTATTGAGCGGACATCCGTACCGGAGCAACTGGGGCGGTGTATCTCCGATGTTTTTCTGCATCAGCGTCAGGATTCCATCAATGGGATTTTCAAAATCAGCCAAGGGTACGATCCATCGGTCGAGTATCAAAGTTGTCAGCACCTCATCAATGACTGCGTAACCCAGGTCACGCTTGGTGGGGAACTGATGATAGAACGCTCCCTTGGTCAGGGCCGTTTTGCGCACCAAGTCGTCCATGCTGGTGCCTTGAAATCCATTTTTGAAGAAAGTCTCGAAAGCGACCCCCAGAATCTGCCGACGCGTGGCCTCCAAGTTGCGGCCTTTGGCTTTCGAAATTCCGGCTTTCCTGACTCTAGAATTTTCTCCGCCCGATCTCATTCTGCTTGACAACATACTAAATGGTATGTAAGCTGTCTACAGCAATTCGGCCCATCGCGCTGAATTCGCAATCGAATATATTTGGAGAGTTTATGTTACCGATCAATTACCTGGCGGTCATTGTTGCCGCTCTGACTGCGTTCGTTCTAGGGTTTTTGTTTCATGGCCCGCTGCTGGGAAAAGTGTGGATGAAGCTTGCCGATATACATCCCACTGGAAATGAGAAGTTCTCTGACATGGTGCCGCAATTGTTGTGGAATATGCTGGCGAATCTTGCGACAGCATTCGGTCTTGCGGTGATCTATCTTTTTTCGGCGGCCTCACCGTATCTTGCTGGCTCGGGTATTTGGAAAGGCGTGGTGTGTGCCATATGGGTTTGGGGCGGGTTTCTCGTTACCTCCACTTCCATCGAAGTAATCTGGATGGGTAGAAATGTGAAGCTCTGGCTTTTTGAAGCTGCGTGTTCACTCGTGGTCATGGCTGCGATGGGCGCGATCATAGCGGCCTGGTAAGCTGATCAGAGTCTCTGCGATGCACTGACAGGCGCGGGGGAGAGGGGCTTATGGACAAGAAAATCTGGCAGGCGTTGCCCGAAAACTGGAAGACCGGTATTCGCAAGTATGCAGAATTTAGCGGCGACCCAAAACCAAAGGATTTCAAGAAGATCGACACGTTGGAAAAACTATTCATCACCATTGAGGAAAATAACCTTCAACCACTCGAGTATTTTACGGGTCTGAAATTTTTCGGCATCTACAAGATGGATGAATCACTCGACCTTAGTCCGATTACGGTCCTCAAACAAGTCCAGTATATCAGCCTGGACGGCCGCGTGAAAGACGTAAGTCCTCTCAGCAAGATCAAGAGTCTGCAAAAACTTGATCTATACGAAACGCATGTCAGTTCCCTCGCGAGTTTTGAGAAGCTTAAACAGATTGAAAAACTCGATCTGTACGGCAGTGGAGTCTCCGATCTCAAACCCCTCTCCGGCCTCAAGTCGCTCAAAACACTCCGCTTGGGCAACTGTCCCGATGTTTCGGATATCCAGCCGCTCGCCACGTTGCCGAAACTCGAGTCGCTGGATCTGAGCCATACCGGAGTTGTCGATCTTTCCCCCGTAAAGAAGATGAAGAAATTGAAAAGGCTCTATCTGGAAGGCATGGATGTCAGCGGCAGCCCGGCGCCGCGGAAAATCAAAGCGCAGATCCAAGCCTTTGAAAAATCCCGTCCAAACCTGTATATTTCAACCGCGGATTGAATAACCCGGGGTCATTGAGGGTTGGCATCCGGCGAGGCGACCGTGGTGTTGACCGAAATCTGGAAGATTCCGGCGTACGCCTCCGGCGCGGCCTTCAGCCAGGGCATTGCCAGGGACGATGGTACCCGGATGATTTCCGGAAGCTCGTACGTCCCAAAGAGATGGTCGTATAGGGTTGACGTGACCCCAAAATTTTTCTTGGGATTGGTGAAATGATGAGCGAGGTAGTGGCGGGCCAGGAGCATCGATATGCGGCCGCGCGGGGGCTGTAGATGGAGCCGGAGGTGATACCACTCGTAGAAGCCGTACGCCAGCATAAGTGAAACCGTCCACGCCGCCGCGGCCTCCAGAAAGCCGGTCGCAAGACCGATGAGAACGGCCGCTGCAATCACTATGGACGCTGCTACGACCTTCTTCCAAGCCGGCGCAAAATAACCGCCTTGAGCGTGGTGTCGCGTGTGCTCGCGCCGAAATCCGGTACGAACCCGCCACTGGTGTCCTAGATAACGATGCAGGACATACTCCAGCAACGGCCATGAGAGGGCACCGGCCAAGGCCGCGACAAGGATTTTGTTTAGAATCATCGCGTCCCAAACCACGTTTGATCAATGCGGCATGCGAAAACCGCTGTCAACGAAAATGTGTCCATCGTTTGACTCGGCTGACAGGCCCCCCAAAACCAACGTCTGCAAACCAGCGACGGAGTTGACAGGGCTTCGGGGTTGGACCACGGGGAGCAGTGAGCGCAGCTAAGGAACCCCTGATCGCACTTTTGCAGCAGACGTTAGGTCAGCGGCTGTCTGCCGCACCGGGCCCCGCCTGGTGGTCATGATGTTTGGCTGGATTCGCACCGGGCTTCTCTCGCTGTTCAAGGACAAGCCCGGAGAAGTTCCGTTTCTGCACGGCGCCCGCGCAACGGCAATCATCCTTGTTACGATCATGCACTTTTGGGAGTTCAAGCGCGCGGCTGGAATGCCGGAGCATCCCGGGTGGGTCGATACGATTCTCGACGGGTTTACCTCAGGGGTTGATCTCTTCTTTGTCATCAGCGGCTTTCTGATTTACGGCATCTTGAGACGCGAGTACCTCGATCGGGGGCTCCTGCGATATCGGAACTTCTATTTTCGCCGGTTCATGCGGATCGTTCCGGGATACGCGGCTTTCTTGTTTGTGACCGTTTTGTCGGCATTCTACTATTATTCCCGCCAGCCCGTGTTCGGCGGTCAGGCCAACATTGTCCTCGCAGGCGTGCGCCGCGTCTGGGCGGATGCCCTCTTCTTGTCCGATTATCTTCCTTCCATGCACGTGCATACGTGGTCAGTGGCTGTGGAAGAAAAATTCTACATCCTGCTTCCGATCGCAGCCGGATTTCTCATTTTCAAGCTGGGTTTGCGCGCCCGCCTGATTATTTGGACTACGGGCATTATCATAGTTACTGTTGTCCGCTATCTGGAGTTCCAAGCCTTTTCGATCTCAGCGCTGAACTTCAAACAGTATCTGTATTTCCCGGCACATGCCCGCCTCGACTCGTTCTTGATCGGGATTCTGATCGCCGAGCTGGAAATTCACTCTTACATTCTCGCGCTGGGAAAACGCGCAGGCGCCGTTGCGGCAATTCTTACAACGTCGATCATTCTGCTGGCCGCCGCGCACATGGTGTCCCTTGCCGAATATCCTTTGTTTTTTTCCGTGTTTCGATTCAACGCCCTGGGGATCGGCTTTGGGGGGCTCGTGCTCACGGG
>JACPZR010000431.1 GCA_016195395.1 Spirochaetia bacterium | reverse complement strand
GGGGGTACACCCCACGTCTTGCACGCCTGCTCAAAGAGGCCCGGAATGTTCGCACGGATCAGTGAAGGAATATCGCGGGAAAAACGCACGCGAAGTCCGGTCTCTGCCAGGTCCCAGCCCATGATGTCCTCGGAGTCGTCAAACAGATGGCTGAAAGACGAAAGAATCTCCGGGCCAGAGTCCGCCGCACCCAGAAGGATGGCTGCGGCGCCGTCGCCAAAGAGCCCGGTGGCCACCAAGTTGGAGCGCGACATGTCGTTTCGTTGAAAGGTGAGACTACAGAGTTCAGTGGCGATGAATAACGTTATCCCGGGACGCGAACGCGCAATATCCGTCGCGCGCGCAAGGCCCGCCACACCGCCGGCACACCCCAGTCCCCACACAGGAATGCGCGCGGTGGAAGAGGACAGACCCAGGCGCTGGATCAGCTTGGAATCTAAACTGGGCGTGGCGATTCCCGTGGAGCTTACAAACACAATCGTCTGAATCTGCTCGGCGCTCACGCCGGCGCGCTTCATGGCTTCACGGGCAGCGGCTTCAGAGATGTCCTGCGCGCATTCCACGTAGACTTGATTTGATTCTGGAAACGTGTGCGGCTTGTCAAACCATGACAGAGGCCGCGCGGTATGCCGCGAATCAATCTTTGCGTTTTCAAAAATGTGGAGAAGCCGGTCAAGGTCTGAAAAAGCCTCCTGAAACATCATCCGCGCCAATTCGCGCGCCTGGGGCTGTTCAATTCTGTGTTCAGGTACCGCAGTGGCGGCGGAAAGGATTCGCATAGGGTGGAGATGGGAAGGTACGGGCGGGGCGCGCATGTGGCCAGCTTATTTTGTACAATGCATTCGGTTATGGCTGCTCAATAGAAAACTGCTCCAAGGGCACCAGCGGTTTTTTGCCTGCGTTGGCCTCTTTCACTGTCTCGACTCCGTCCGTATTTGTGGTTTTTTTGATAGAAGCGCCGGTCAGCAGATTTGTGTCCGTTTCCTCGCCGCCGGGAGCCACGGAATCGTAGTTACCCGACGTGGACCCGATCAAGAAAAAGCGGCCCTGCTGCAACCGGAATCGATGCCTGAAGTACCAGCGGAATCTGCTGCCTCCGTAGTGCCGCACAACGAAGGTCCCACGCTCAATCTCTATCTTCTCCAGCGGATCCCCAAACACACCGCCGCAGAGACGGCACAGAATAACGTTATCCGACCTGCCTTTCAGTTCATAGCCCTTGGTCGTTTTCAGAAGAACCAGAAGGATGCGGGGAGAATCCGGCGGGATCTTTGTGACATCTTCATTTTTCTCCGCCGTGCGGGCAATGACTATGACAGCATCCGGCTTATGGTCATTATTGAGATCGCCTTGGACCTGCTCCCGAATGAACCAACCTCCCCCTTTTGGAACAAAGTCCTGAACCGACGTTCCGGAAGACTTGATCGAAATGGGATCGGCAAAGAGGGATGCGAAAGCGGAGACGACCAGCAGAGAGAAGATTCCGGCGAATGCGGACTTGGCCGCAGCACGTAACGAACGACAGAACAGATGTATCAAGGGTTGCCGATATGCGCGGCCCATGACCGCAGGCGTTCTCACTTGGTTTTCAGAGCGATGGCTTCTTTGCACTTGGCCGCAATGTCCACAGCGCGCATCTTATAGTAGTCCATCAATTTGTCCGCGTGTCCACTCTGGCCAAACGTATCCTGCATGCCAATGCGCAGCACAGGAACAGGCGCCCCGCCGCTTGTCACTTCACAGACCGCGGATCCCAGGCCGCCCATAACGTTATGCTCTTCAGCGGTTACAATCGCGCCTGTCTTCTTTGCATAGGAGAGAATCAGGTCGGCATCGATTGGCTTAATGGACGACATGTTGATGACGGCGGCGTTGATGCCGTCTTTTTCCAACAGCTTGGCAGCGTCATCGGCTTCGCAGACCAAGGGGCCGGCTGCAATGATCGTCACGTCTTTCCCGTCGCGGCGGAGCTCGCCCTTTCCTTCTTGAAAGCGATATCCGGGCGCGCGTTCCAGCACAGGAAGATTGGCGCGACCGCATCGTACATAGACAGGACCCTTGATCTCCGCTGCGCGATGGATGATCTGCTTGGTTTCCTCAAAGTCAGAAGGAACAAAGACGCGCATGTTGGGGATCACGCGCATGGTCGCGATGTCCTCAATGCACTGGTGGCTTGCCCCGTCCTCACCCACGGTAATTCCCGCGTGCGAGGCCACAAGTTTGACGTTGAGTTCAGGGTATGCGATCGAATTACGCACGATCTCCCAGGCGCGGCCTGAGAGGAACATGGCAAAGCTCGATACAAAGGGCGTCATGCCGGAAAGAGCAAAACCTGCGGCCACACCGGTCAGATTCTGCTCTGCCACGCCCACGTTAAAGAAGCGGTCTGGGAAGGCCTTGGCAAACTTGCTCGTTTTGGTGGACTCGGAGAGGTCCGCGTCTAACACTACAACGTCTGCGCGGCTCTTGCCCAGCTCCACAAGCGCGTCACCATATCCGTCCCGAGTAGCTTTCTTTTCCATACCAATTTCCTGCCTGACTTTAGAAAGCACCCGCTCCGGCGCAATCAGCCTCTGAGGGCTGCTGCTTTGTCCGTGCGCTCCCAGGTAAACGTAGCGCCTTCACGGCCAAAGTGACCGTAGGCTGCGGAGTCCTGATAACGTCTTCCTTCACCGGTAAGTTCCAAGGTGCGCATGATGCCGGACGGAGAGAAGTCGAAGTTGGCGCGCACGCGCTGAACAATCTCTTCTTCCGACAGCTTGCTGGTCCCAAAGGTGTCTACAAGAACCGAAACGGGCTCCGGGAAACCGATCGCATAGGATACCTGAACTTCGCACTTGGAGGCGAGGCCGGACGCAACCACGTTCTTGGCCGCATAACGTGCCATGTACGCCGCGCTGCGGTCAACTTTGGTTGGGTCTTTGCCGGAGAACGCGCCGCCGCCATGACGACCGTACCCGCCGTATGTATCCACGATGATCTTGCGTCCTGTGAGTCCGCAGTCCCCGTGCGGGCCGCCCACAACAAAGCGACCTGTGGGGTTGATCAGGAAGCGGGTGTTCTGAAGATACTGGGCCGGGATCACTTTCTTTACAACGTTTTCAACAACCATCTCCGTGAGCTCTTTGTGGCCCACGTTTTCGCGGTGCTGCGTGGAAATGACGACAGTGTCCACGCGGAATGGTTTCCCTTCGCGGTATTCCACGGTTACCTGGCTTTTTGCATCCGGGAGAATGCCTTTGAGCTCTCCGGAGTGACGGAGCTGGGACAGTCTGTGTACGAGCTTGTGCGCCATGTCGATGGGCAGCGGCATGAACGACGCCGTTTCATCGATGGCAAAGCCGAACATCATCCCTTGGTCCCCGGCGCCCTGCTCTTTGAACATCCCTTCCCCTTCGGTGACGCCCTGGGAAATGTCGGGGGATTGAGCGTGGAGACGGACCATGACTTCCGCCGTATCAGCGTCGAACCCAATGTCCTTGTGAACATAGCCGATGTCGCGGATGACTTTGCGGGCGATCTTCTCAACGTCCACTTTGGTCTGGGAGGTTACCTCGCCGGCTACACAGACGAAGTCCGTGGTTACCAATGTCTCGCACGCTACACGGCTCTTCTTGTCGCCCGTCAGGAATGCGTCCAAAACTCCGTCAGAGATTTGGTCGCAAATCTTGTCAGGATGGCCTTCAGAAACGGATTCAGATGTAAAAAGAAAGTTCTTCACTGGTGACATGTTAAGCTGCCCTCACGGGGGGCTCC
>JACPZR010000430.1 GCA_016195395.1 Spirochaetia bacterium | reverse complement strand
CTGCTACCGTGATCTCTTGACTCGTTTTTCCGAGAGTGTTGCGTCGCCCGATTTTGGCAAAGGCGTTGTAGAAGTTCCCCGGACGGATAACGTCAAAGATAAGAAGTAGGGCGGTCCCGGCAAGCAGCGCGTGTTAGGTGCGCCACTCCAGTTCAACCACAAAGACAAAATTACTCTCCTGCACCAGACACAGGTTGACCCGCGGGAACGGGCTTCTCAGGTCGTGGTAGGGTTCGCTCACAAACCATTCCTGGCCGGAGTGCTCTTTCTGGGCAATAGCTTGAAGGAAGAACGGGCGCCAGCTGATATTATGGGAAATGGTTGAGTCGTCTCTGGACCAGCTTCCGCGGGCTTCCCGCTGAAATACCGCAGATACTTGATTTCCTTTAGGATCGTAGAGCGCGATCCGCTGCGTTAAATCAGGGAGGCGCGGCAGAAGATTTTGAATCATGGCGGAGATGCCGCGCGACTGTGGGTCTATCTCCACAAACAGTTTCTTGAGCGACCGGACAACGTCATCCCGAACCTGGAAGCCGTACATAGTGTCCGCAATCCGGAAGATCGAATTTTCCTGGAGTATCCCTTCCAGGTATTTGCGGAAGCGGGTCTTGTCCTGGAAATCAGCGGTGGCCTGGCTGAACAAAAATCCCTGCAAGAAACGCGCGCCCATTTTGAGCGCCAGCGTCAGTTCCTCTTCCTGCTCAATACCTTCAAAGAGAAGCGACGCGCCAATCCGGTGGGAGAGGTAGGAAACAGCCTGCAGGACCTGGCGGAAACCCACCTGCGTAACGCTGCGCTGCAGGAGCTGCAAGTCCACTTTAATGATATCCGGCATGATGTAGGCAATGCGGGACAAGTCGCTCATACCGGAACCAACGTCATCCACTGCGATCTGAAACCCTGACTTCTTGAACATCTCCACGATGGCCACGAGTCTTGCAATGTCGCCGGCAAATTCGTCTTCCGTGATCTCCACGACGATCATGTTGGGCTCAATGTCGTACTTGTGCACCAGATTGATCAGGTGCATCTTGAACGGATCAACTACAAGGTCTGCGTACACAGAAGAAAGGATCCGCGGCATCATGTTGATGAAGAGCCGCGTCTTTTTGCCGCTCTCGCGCAGCCGTGCCACGGCGGATTCCT
>JACPZR010000461.1 GCA_016195395.1 Spirochaetia bacterium | reverse complement strand
CAGAGGGTCCAGGAACGCACCTCCGAGCTTGCCCGCGTAAATGAACATCTGCGTGAATCCATCAGAGAGAAGGACGTTCTTCTGAAGGAGATT
Source organism: Spirochaetia bacterium (assembly GCA_016195395.1). The sequence goes on along the minus strand of JACPZR010000461.1, from coordinate 7,842 downwards.
CACCACCGTGTGAAGAACAACCTGCAGATCGTTTCAAGCATTCTCAGTCTCCAGTCTAACTACATCGACGATGAGAAGTTTCTGCAGATATTTCAAGAGTCGCAGGCGCGCATCAAATCGATTGCGCTGATTCATGAACTGTTGTACGAAAAAGGGCATTTGGCAAAGATCGACTTTGGATCGTACCTGCACGATCTGGTGAACAGCATCTTCCGATCCCTTGGTGGAGAAGCCGGGCGCATCAAGTATTCTGTGGACGCGGACTCCGTTTTGATGGAGCTCAGTGCCGCCATCCATTGCGGCCTGATTGTCAACGAACTTGTCACCAATGCGATCAAGTACGCGTTTCCGGATAACGCGCGCGGGGCCGTGCACGTCAAGCTCAAGGGTGCGGAGGGCAAGTGGTGTGTGCTGACCGTGGAAGACAACGGTGTCGGCCTGCCAAAAGACCTGGATCCTCGCAAAGCCGTCACAATGGGCCTCCAGCTCGTGGATACGCTTGTTTCGCAGATTGGAGCCCAGATTACCATTGAGAGGGAGCATGGTACGGGGTTTGTCCTTAAATTCCCCTGGCAGAAATCGTCGGAGGTGCACCAATGAAGGGGGTTCAGATTTTGATCGTTGAGGACGAGAGCATCGTCGCCAAAGACATACAAACTGGACTGATGCGCTCCGGATATACGGACACGCTGGTCGCCGCGAACGGAGCTGACGGCATTCGCATGGCGGCGGACTGCCACCCTGACCTTGTGCTCATGGACATAACGTTAGGCAAAGGGATGCTCGACGGCTTTGCGGCGGCCGAACGGATCAAGGAACTCATTGACATCCCTGTGGTATATCTGACGGGGCGGGCTGATGAGAAGTCTTTGAGGCGTGCGAGTATAACTAAACCGTACGGATACCTGATAAAGCCGTTCCAGACGCGTGAACTCGTGATGGCCGTGGAAATTGCCATAAGCCGCCATGGTCTTGAGCGGCGGCTCCGGGAATCCAATGACTGGCTGTCAACGATCCTAGCAAGCATCGGCGACGGCGTTGTTGCAACGGATGCAAAGGGCAGGATACGTTTTGTTAACAAGACCGCGGAGGCTCTCTTTGGGAAGAAGGGTCAGGACATGGTCGGGGAGGATTTGGATGAGCAACTGCGCTTGTATGCTCCAGTGACCGGCGAACGGATTCCGGGAACGCGCACCATGATGGAGCGGACACAGGAAGCGGAAGTGTCCTTAACGGATGTGTTGTTTCGCTCGCCGTCGGGTGTTGATAAACCGGTCGACGTTACTTTGGCGTTGACGGAGCCTGAAACAGAAAGCGGGGGCCGCGCGCTTGTCTGCGTCCTTCGCGATATTGGGGAGAGGAAACTCGCGGAAGAGTACATCCGATATCTTGCTTACCATGACGCGCTGACAGGCCTTCCCAATCGCATGAACCTGTTTGAGCGGTTTCAGTCCGCAATGACACAATCCCGACGGCACGGCCGAAATCTCGCAGTCCTCTTTCTTGACCTTGATGACTTCAAGATCGTGAACGACACGTTGGGGCACGCTTCAGGAGACGCTCTGTTGCGCGACTTGGCATTGAGGCTGCGTGACTGCGTCCGAACCGACGATACGGTAGCCCGCTTAGCGGGAGACGAATTCATAATCATTTTGAACGACGTGGCTTCTGCGAGCGATGTTGAGGTAGTTGCCGGGAAGATTCTGGAGCGGCTGGGTGAGGCTTTCCAAATTGACGGGCAGAGTGTCAGCGTAACCGCGAGCGTCGGGATTTCATTGTATCCGCTTCACAGCCGGGAACTGGACGACCTGATTCGATACGCGGATACGGCAATGTATCTGGCGAAGCAGCGCGGAAAGAGCGCGTATGTGATTTACAACGCTGACTGGAAAGCACAGCTTCCAGCCTCGGGAAGTGACGGCAATGTCCGCTAACATTCTCATCGTTGAGGACGAGATCGTCGTGGCGCGTGACCTGCAGATGCGCCTGCAGCATCTTGGATACCGCGTGGCCGGCGTAACGGGGAACGCCCGTGAAGCCGTTGAGCATTCCATGAGCCAGGCGCCGGATTTGATCCTCATGGACATTCACCTCCTTCCGGGAAAACCCGATGGAATCGATGCGGCCCGGCAGATAACGGAGCGGCTGGACGTGCCGATCATTTACGTTACAGCCTTCACGGATGACAGAACTCTCTTCCGCGCGCGGGAAACGAACCCGTACGGGTATGTGGTTAAACCGATTCAAACGCGGGAGCTTCAGATTGCGTTAGATTTGGCGCTCCACAAACACGCGGCGGAACGCCGTCTCCGGGAAAGCCTTCGGTGGCTGGGTTCTGTGCTCAGGAGCATGGGTGATGGTGTCATCGCTGCGGACCACGGAGCGCGGATTGATTTCATGAATCCGGTGGCGGAGCGATTGACGGGATGGAAGGAGGCTGATGCGCGAGGCCGTCCGTTCAGGTCCGTGCTCAACATCCAGCTCGCCGACGCCTTGGAACGGCGCAGCGGCGCGGAGGGAGCTGAGTTTCTGCCGCTGGGGTTTCTGGGACAGGCGCGGCTCACAACGAAGGACGGCGCTGCACGGGAAATAGAACTCGTGGTATCCAAACTTGTTCGTGAGGATAATGTGGAATGCGGGGAGGTGGTGGTATTTCAAGACTCTTCTCTGCGGGATATTCGTTCGGTACGAAGGCGTGGGTGACGTTATGCCAGGCGAGAGAATCCTTATAGTTGAAGACGAAAACATCGTGGCGCGCGACATACAATCAGCGCTCCAGCGGATGGGATACACTGTGGTCGGCATCGCGTCTTCAGGAGAGGAAGCCATTGAGGACGCTGATACAGGAAAACCGGACGTTATCTTGATGGATATTGCCCTGGCCCGCGGTTTTATCGACGGGGTGGAGACCACTGAGAAGCTCCGGAGCCTTGGGAGCCGGATCCCGGTGATTTATCTGACAGCCCACTCGGAAGAAGCCACATTGAAGCGGGCCACGGTCACGGGACCTCATGGGTATGTTCTCAAGCCATTTCAACCACGGGACCTGAAGATCGCCATTGACATGAGCCTTCAGAGATTCAGCGCCGAACGCCAAACCCAGGCAGAGCTCTCGAGGAGAATGGACAACATAGAAAGACAGAAGCGGACTCTTGAACGTTACTTTCCCGAGAACCTTGTGGACTTTCTGGTGGATGAGGAACACGGCGACGAGCTTCGCGGAAAGAACGTCCCGGCCACGGTCATGTTCTGCGACGTCCGGAATTCCACCGGCATTGCGGAAACAATGTCTCCCGCTGAATTCGCCGGGTTTATCAGCAGTTTGTTTTCGGGGATCATGGATTTGACGTACGCCAACGGAGGCTCGGTAAACAAGATCCTGGGTGATGGGCTGCTCATTACGTTCGGTTGTCCTTTCCCAGAGCCGGGGGATACACTCAACTGCGTGAAGCTCGCGCTTCAGGTCAGGGAGTACCTCCATGTGTTTAACGCTGATCGGCCGGATGGTGCCAACCGCCCCGTTTCTATGGGGATAGGCATCTGCTCCGGAATTGTTTTTGCGGGCAACATCGGTTCCGAGAGGCACATGCGCCGCCGGGGAGACGGTAATATAAGGAGGATGCTATGGAAGGTCGGTCAATCAGTCTTTTTCTGCACCCTCACTGGGATGAAATCGAAAGGGCGCGCAGAGCGTGTGCGGCATTCCTGGAGGCGCTGGACGTGTCGGAAAGCGCGCGAGATTCCCTGTCCATGATCACCGCTGAGCTCCTGGAGAACGCTGTAAAATACGGTGACTTCAGTCCTGAAGATAACGTGATCCCGTTCCGCATCCGTGCCACTGCAGACAGCGTGATTGTCGAAGCATGGAGCCCGTTGCGCTCCGTAGGAATCTCCGCCAAATTGAAACGACTGGACTCGTTCATTCAGTGGATCCGCAGCTTTCAATCGCCCTTCCAAGCTTATCTCGAGAGAATCAAGCTCGTTGCCGGGCAGCCGATGGAAGACAACGAGAGCGGACTGGGCCTGGTGCGCATTGCATACGAAGGGGAAGCCATTCTCGACTTTTACATCAACGAACACGACTGTCTCTATATTTCGGCTCTGCGCCCGTTAGCGCGGAAGGACCAGGTAAAGAGTTATGCCAATTGAAACGAATGTGTTTTCGGAAGAGCAGCTTCGTCTTGAGGTGAGCGACAGCGGAGACGCCGTGATCATCTGCTGGCAGGGGCGGAGCACCCAGAGGAATCCCAACCACTTTATCGTTCCGGTACTCGCGGAGTCGGTCCGCCGGGGAACGGAACAGGGCAAATCGGTTATCTGGGATTTTCGTCAGCTTGAATATATGAATTCATCAACGATTACGCCCGTAATCAAAACGCTCGAGACAGCCAAGAAAGGATCTGCGCGGGTCAGCGTGATCTATAACAAACTGAAGAGGTGGCAGGATTTGAGTTTTTCCGCGTTGCGCATTTTTGAGACGAAGGACGGACGCATTCAGGTCCGGGGGGAGTAAACAGTATGGTCGCGTCCATGGCCGGACTGCTGGAAGCGGATCAGCAGGTCATCCCCGTAGAAATCGTGGGACATTCGCGTTATTCAATTTTGGTTCGACTGCCTTTTGGCGCGGACAACGCGGGGACATTCGAGTCAGGAAGATTCACGCTGGCGGCCGGGGCAGGGAGTTATGACCTGGGGAGGTGCCGCCTCCTGCCTGCGGACGGTATTGGACCTCGCGCTGCCCGGGTGGTGTTTCTCGACGATCAGCTTGAAGTGGCGGAGGCGCTCTCCCGGGGCAGGATCTGCGTATCCGACACCGGGTTATTCAATCTGCGCCTCATTCTGAACCAAAAGGAGAAAGTCGGGCAGGCATTCAAAGAGTTCAGCGCCGATCTGGTCTTTGAACTGAACGTCTACAAACAATTCTTCGACGAACTCGATCGCAAGTACGCGAAAGAACCCGAGAGTGTCCGCGAACATCTGCAGCAGATGGTTATAGAGCGTGAAGGCCGTGAATTCCTGGCTTTCTTTGGGGAAAAAGTAGAAGCATTGATGGAGCGCACAGCGAACCTAAGCCGCGAAGAAAACGAATCCCACGGGTTCTTCTTTCGCAACCAAGTCTGGGAGTTTATACTCCAATCGGCCTTCATGACGCGCACCAACCTCAAGCCGCGCGGTTATGCCGGTGATTACCAGATGATGCGGATGATCTATGAGAATGAGTACGTGGGCCTCTCAATTTTTGCGCAGCTCCTGCATCATTTTCCAGTCAATGTCAAGGCGGCACTCGCCGTGCGAAGCCGTCGCAGGATCATTGCCGATGCTGTGACTGCCGTTGCAAATGCCCGCAGGCCCGGAGATGCGCCAACACGCGTGATGTCTGTGGCGTGCGGACCGGCGGTTGAATTGACGGACTTTCTGGGTGATCCCTCTCAGGCGGACGCAATTTCCTGCACTCTCCTTGATCAGGATGACGAGGCTTTGTGTGCCGCGAAGAGCAACGTAGCTGAACTTGAGCAGCAAACGGGCGCTAGGTACAACATCCGGTACGTGAACGAATCCGTGCGTTCCATGCTGCGGATTCATGATGTGGCGGCTCAATGGGGACGGTACGACCTTGTGTACAGCATGGGCCTCTTCGACTATCTGACCCCTCCCGTTGCCAAAGTAGTCCTTGAGCAGCTGTTTCAATTATTGAAACCCGGCGGCCGCATTATCGTGGGGAACTTTCACAGGGCGAACCCTGACAGGACCTTCATGGAATATTGGCTGGATTGGGTGCTGTACTATCGGACTGAAGAAGAAATGGCTGAATTAGCGGCCTCAATTCCAAAGGCGTCCCTGCGGGTGTTCTTTGAAGAGACCGGATGCCAGATGTTTTTGGAGCTGACGGCCAATAGGTAACGTTATGGAACCGGAGCATCCTTACAAAGGCGAGGAACAAAACCAATCTGATGCGTTTAACCGATACCTCCAGGGATTGGTGAGGGAATGGACGCAGGTTCTGTGTCTCCTTGGCGCGGGGTTGATTCCTGTTTTCTTTCTTCTGGATTACTTCACGCACCCTCCGGAGTTTCATCTACGGTTTGCCGCCTATCGGGCAGTGACGACATGCCTGGTGCTTGTTCAATATGCGGTGGTCCGTTTTACAAAGCCCGGGAAGTGGTACCCGCTGCACGGATATTTCTTCTCGTTTGTGGTAAGCCTGATGATCGTCCGCCTGACGATGGACCTTGGCGGTTTTGATTCAAGTTATTACGCGGGACTGATCTTGGTGGTGATGGCCGTCAACATGCTCCTGTCATGGAAGCCGATCCACTCCGGTGTGAACGGGATCCTCGTAATGTCATTGTATTGCGCGCTCAATGCGGCGCAGCGCCGCGAGTTCGACGCAGGAATCCTGGTGAATAACCTTTACTTTCTGGGATCTTCGGTGATCATAACTACCGCTGTCTCTTGGGTCCGCTTTAAACTGGTTCGTTCCGAATACTATCTCCGCATGCAGCTGATGCACACAAATCAGGATCTGGACCGTTCGAGAGCGGAAGTTCTCAACGCGAGAGACGCCCTGTGGGGAGAGATGCAGCTCGCGAAGATGATTCAGACAGCCCTTCTACCAACCACCGATCGCGTCGGTGCTTACGAGGCTGCGGCGTTGATGATTCCGGCGGAAGTCGTGGGCGGAGACTATTACGACATCATCGAAACCACGCATGGAGAGAACTGGGTAGGAATCGGTGACGTCTCGGGTCATGGAGTCGATTCCGGCCTTATCATGATGATGGCCCAGACAGCGATTCAAACCGTTGTGCAAGAGCGCGCCGGTCTCCGGCCCTCGGAGGTTTTGTCTCATGTGAACAAGGTGCTGAAGACCAACATAGCGCGCTTGGGCACGGACCTCTACATGTCGATGCTGTTATTCCGCTTGGAATCAGACCACATTCTCGTGGCCGGCAAGCATACGGACTTTCTTCTGTACCGTGCAGGACAGCGCAGGGCCAACCTGGTATCCACCAACGGCACGTGGCTTGGAATTGTTGATGATTTGACAAATGTTCTCGAGGACCACCGGCATCCGATCTTCCCCGGGGATATTCTTCTTCTTTATTCCGACGGGATCACGGAGGCGCGAAACGGCGAGGATGAAGTATACGGCGAGGCACGACTTGCGAGGATCTTTGAAGCACACGCGCAACAACCGCTCCGAAAACTCGGGAGCGAAATATTTCAGTCGGTCCACGAGTACGAAGCAGAGCGCACGGATGACGTTACGATCCTGTTGTTGAAGAAAGGCGGATAGTCATATGGGAAGCAGCGCGAAAAAGATTCTCGTTGTTGAAGACGACCCGATCGTTGGTCACGACATCCGCTTTCGCCTGCTCCGCCTCGGCTATGACGTGGTGGGCCTCGCGCGTACGGGCCCGGAAGCGGTTTCTATGGTGGACGAAAGAAACCCCGCACTCGTCTTGATGGATATCCATCTGCCCGATGACGACGGCGACGGGGTTTCCAGCGCCAGACGCATCCGTGCCGCCACGGACATTCCCATCATCTTTACCACGGGCCTTGCCGACGAGCATACATTGGCCCGCGCCCGGCTCGTGGAACCTGCGGCGTTCCTTATGAAACCGCTCGAGATCAGAGAGATTCAAATTGCCATAGAGACGTCCCTTGCGCGGCTCCGCGATGAGCGGAATGCCTGTACGGAACGCACTCGATTCCACGCTGTTTTGCAGAGCATCGACGATGGTGTAATTGCCGCGGACTTGGAGGGGCGCGTTCGGTTCATGAATGCAGCTGCAGCGAGACTCACAGGATGGGGGGAGAAAGACGCCGTCGGCCGGC
>JACPZR010000014.1 GCA_016195395.1 Spirochaetia bacterium | reverse complement strand
TCCGTTGTAATTTTCTTTCCTCTTCTGACACGCGGCCAGTTTATCCGCGGCGTCTTCGCTAACGTCATTCTTGCCACCGCCTTTGCATATCTTCAGACACAACAGCCCGCATTTCAAAAGGCCGTTATGGACAGCCTGCTCCTCTTCTCCGCAGTCACTGTCGTGGCACTGGCCACCTTCGCCAAAGAGACCGCTGAGCGACATGCCTTCATTGAAAAGCACAGAGCGGAGCTGGAAGCCGTCCGGTCGTACAGCCTTCTATTGAATGCTATCTCACCGGCAAGTGCCGAAGAACTCCTGAGCGCGGGGGAGCGTTCGGCATCGGATAACGTCCAGGCCTGCGTGGTATTTCTGGAGTTCACCCTGCCGGCGGCTGACCACGCGGACGTTCCTCACGGAGTGCCGGATTTGAACCTGATGACGTCAGAGTCGGCCATGAGGCACGGCCTTGCAATCACGCGCACATCGCCGTTCTCCTACATGCTCGTGGCTCTGTCCGGCGCCAATGAAAAAGAATCCGTGATGCGCTCGGCGGAATTCTGTCTGGCATTGTCAAAGACGTTCAACGACCGGATGATCCACGCCGGCCCGTCCACATTCAGGGCGGGGATATGCGCCGGCAGCATTCGCACCGCCATGGTGGAGGGACGGCACGCCTACTATGACTTTGAAGACAAGACAATGACGATGGCAAGCGGACTGATGATGCGGGCTTTGCCGCGCCGCGTTCTGGTCTGCAGAGAAACCTACCAGATACTCAAAAGCGACTTTGAACTTGAAGAGAGCCACAACGTTTACGTAGAACACGTGGGCCACGTCCCCGCATACGTCCTTTTGGCCAAACGCAGCTGACCCAGTCCCGCAGCTGCGATTCCCACTTTCCCGGGCAGCCTACCTTTGAATGATCCGGCTATGCAAGCGCCCGGTGGAGAGCCTGCACGAGCATAAACATCCCCGCGGCCATGGCGCCTGACAAGGGGATCGTAAAGACCCACGCCCAGACAACCGTACGAGCCACGCCCCATCGCACCGCGGACAGGCGCTTGGTAGCCCCCACGCCGATGATCGCTCCATTGATCGTATGTGTTGTGCTGACGGGAATTCCGCCGTAGGTGGCCATGAACATTGTCGCGGCGCCGGCTGTTTCCGCGGCAAAACCGCCAACGGGTTTGAGCTTTGTGATGCGTGACCCCATCGTATGGACAATGCGCCAGCCTCCGGATAACGTTCCCGCGCCGATCGCTACGTAGCAGATCACAACGACCCAGAAAGGAACGTTCTTCGCGGCGTCCGGCACCAGGTTGGATGTAACGAGCGCAGCCGCAATGATCCAGATGGTTTTCTGTGCGTCGTTTCCACCATGTCCAAGACTGAACATGGCCGCAGAAAGAAGCTGCAGCCGGCGGAAGAGTTTGTCCACCCGATCCGGCCCGGAGTTTCGGAAGATCCACAAGATGGCCACCATGATCAGGAATCCAAGGATGATACCCACGAGCGGAGATACGATGATAAAGGTGAGTGTTTTAACCCACCCCTTTGCGATCAAGATTCCTGTGCTCATGTCTCCGCCAACAGCAGTGATCGCGGCCCCCGCATAGCCTCCGATCAACGCATGAGAAGAACTGGAGGGCAGTCCGTAATACCACGTAATCAAATTCCAAATGATAGCGCCGATCACGCCGCACAAGAGGACCCAGAGCCTCCGATATGCAAAGTCCTCTGTTACCAGCTGGATGTTCACCATGTCTCCGCCGATGGTTTTGGCCACGCTTGTGCCAAATATGGCAAACGCCACGAAGTTGAAAAACGCCGCCCAGATAACGGCGCGGCCGGGAGAGAGGACGCGCGTTGATACGACTGTGGCGATGGAGTTGGCGGCGTCGTGAAAGCCGTTGATGAAGTCAAACGCCAGGGCGATCAGAATGAAGATGATGACAAAAGCGAGGACAAAGGTCATTTATTCTTCACCACGATGGACTCAAGCAGCTCCGACACGTCTTTACAGCGGTCCACGGATTCTTCAAGTGAGTCGTAGATTGCCATCCACTTGATGACTTCCAGCGCGTTCTTTTCTTCTAAGAAGAGGCGACGGATGGCTTCGCGGTAAATGTGGTCGGCGTCTTTTTCCATGTCGTTCACGGCTTTGATCTGGTCTTGAACGCCTTCGTGTTTTTCCATGTTACGCAGCGCCAATTCAAGTTCATGCGCGCATTTGTTGAGAATGTGGGCCACCTGATCCGCCTGGGCCCGGACCTCCGTAACCCCGTAAATATCAAAACGACGGGCCAGACCGTTTACAAGGTCAATGATATCGTCCAAACGCGTGGTCAACAGGTAGATGTCTTCCCTGTCAATCGGAGTAATGAAACTGGAGTTGAGCTTCGACGTTATCTTGGCGGCGATGACATCGCACTCCACTTCAACGTTCTTGATCTTTTCCGCGTACTGAATGTGATTTTCAAAGTCGCTGAATAGCTGGATAAAAATGCCGCACCCGTGTGCGATTCTTGCCGCGAGTTCCGCAAGCATCGTGAAATACTTGTCGTCTCGGGGGATCAATTTAGAAAACATAAACGGCAGCTTGGGGTGAGCACGCCGCACAGCAAGAAATTCTTTGTTACAAATTCGCGACGCCGGCTCAAGATTATGTCGCTTTAAAATTTATTGCAACCGGACGCGGGATTTGCAGTCCTACCTAAATCATGGCGGCTGTTCAATCCACTCTCTACTGGGCCTTCGTTGGCATAACTTCAATCGCGCTGTTTCCCATCGCTTTGGTGATCCGAGTGTTCACGGCGCTGTTTGACAAACGCTTGGTGGTGTTGCACGGCTTCACATGCTTCTGGGCATCACTCTATACCTGGCTCAGCCCAGCATGGAACGTCAAGGTGCATGGGCGCGAAAAAGTGACGGGAAAACGCTACGTCATGGTATCTAATCATGCCTCCATGGTAGATATACTGGTGATGTTTCGCCTCTTCCGGCACTTCAAATGGGTTTCAAAGTCAGAGAACTTCAAGATCCCGTTCATCGGCTGGAATATGCGCATGAACAAATACATCGAGATCAAGCGCGGCAGCGTAAAAGGTGGAGACCGCATGATGAAGGACTGTGAGGCAACGCTCAAAGAAGACAGTTCGATCATGATCTTCCCGGAAGGAACCCGCTCGGAGACGGGCGAAATGCGGCCGTTCAAGCGTGGAGCGTTTGAGCTGGCCATGCGGACCGATACTCCTGTGCTGCCCATTGTAATCCGTGGTTCGGCCCGGGCGCTGCCCAAGCGGGGTGTGATCTTCCGGGGACGTCACAACATCACGATCGAAGTGCTCGATCCCATCCTGCCGGAACGATTTGCTTCCATGACACCGGATGAACTGTCTGACATGACCCGCAACGTTATGGCAACGGCCCTTGCCGGCGCCTGAACGTACCGCAAATTCATAATGCTTCCAGCATGACGCACGTCATGCAACAATTTTGCTGCGTTGGCGGTCCCCGATTTCCATTGCGGCTGCCGTCATCTGAATATGATGAGAATCACATCACGGGGAGCGTTGCCAGCGCCTGAAAGCGCGCCCCCACATTTGACGCCCGTCGGATGTCGCACTACCTTAGCGGGATGGAAACAACAACACACAGGCTCTTGGCCGCAGGAATTGTCGCAGTTCTCCTTTCCCCGGCCGTGACCCAGGCAAACAACGGCATGCTCATGACGGCCTACGGCGCAGAATCCGCAGGGATGGGAGGCGCCACTCTCGCCGTGGGCGGTTCGGTCATGGACCTCCAGTCGAATCCGGCAAATCTTGCGAGACTCAAGAAAGGTATTTTCCAAGCGGGATCTGCTTTCATAGTTCCGTCTTTGAACTATAAGGACTCCTATCTGAGCCCTGATCCGTCGTCCAACTATGTGAATAACGTCGATTCAGAAAAGGCGGTTTTCCCCCTGCCCTATGTGGGTTACGTAGCTCCCCTCGACGAGCATTCCGGCTGGGGAATCGCCTTCTACGCTCAGGGCGGCGTTGGAGCGGAATTCAACGGCATACTCAGGAACACACCAGGCAATTCCACGCTGGATCAGAATTTCCAGGCGCTGGCAGGCAACCCGTCGCTTTCTATTCCGGGCCTGGGTTCCACGCACATGATGCGGGAGAATACCTATTCCAATTTTGCTTTTGCCAAGCTGACGCCGGGGTACGCGAGAAAATTCGGACCTCTTGCCGTGGGTGTGGGCCTTGACGTCGGCGCAGGTTCATTGGACTGGCGCTGGACCTTCAGCGACCCCTTCGGAATGCATACACTGCCCGGGGCCGGGTACCGTTATGAAAGCCGGATGGCCCTGAGCCTCAGCGGAAAAATGGGCGTCACGTATGACGTTACGGAGAACCTGACTGCTGCGTACTCGTATACTTCCATGGCAAAACTCCCGCTGGATGGAAAGATGAGTGTGAATGAGGGCGACCCTCGCTACTTCCGACGCGCCGGCGTATCCGCTTCCCTTTCCCTCCCGGAGCAGCACTTCGGCGGTCTGGCATATAAGACCGGGCCGTTCACGCTGGCAGCACAGATCGGATACATCAAATGGTCCAACGTCCTTCGAAACCAGAATTTCGTGCTGGATGCGCCCTGGGTGGCCACTCCGTTTGCCGGAGTAAATACCAACGTTATGTCTTTCCATACCGACTGGCGCGACCAGCCTGTTTATTCTGCGGGCCTGGAGTATCGTACCGGCAGCTGGGCGCTCCGCACGGGATACAACTACGGCCCGTCGGCCTCAGGCGGTTCAGGCCTGAATCCCATTTTCCCCGCTGTGTCCAGCCAGCACGCCTACCTGGGCGCGGGATACAAGGCAGACTCAGGAACGATGTTTGATTTTGCGCTCGAGTACGCCTTCCCGAGCAAAGTGGATGGCGCCACCTCCAGCGACTGGACTACGCTCCATGCCTTCAACGGTTTTGGGGCAGGATTCAGGAACCCCTATTATAGTTATGCAGTCACCATGCGCGAAGTGATCCTTCACTTCGGTGTGAAAATGTAACGCACCCCGGAACGGGGCCCGGAGGCGATCGCCGATTTCCGGCCCCGTTTTGTGCTTCCTTTGCCACGGCAATCCCTCGCTCTGTGCCATGCGCGCCCACACGAAAGAGCTTCCGGACATCGCCGGCTACTTTGATCCCGAATTTACACGTAGAATGGCGGAAGGGCCGCTTCGCCTGCTGAACCATGCCTATTTTCGCGCAAAGATCGTTGGATTGGACAACGTTCCGGACCGCGCGCCCGGAGACAACCCGCGGATCTTCTATTCCAATCATTCAGGCATGTCTTTCCCGTGGGATGCGATGGTCTTTGCAACGTACTACTGGGAGCAGAAGGGCTTTAAACCCGGCGCCGCGCTCCGCGCTCTGGTGGCCCCCATGCTTTCCGCCACGAAAGTAATGAATCCGTTCATGATCGACAACATGTGGAAGCGATGCGGAGGTGTAGACGCCACTCTCGTGAATTTCCAGGCTCTCATGGAAGAGAAAGCGCATGACGTTCTGATCTATCCTGAAGGCGTGCCCGGAATCGGCAAGGGATTCGACCGACGTTACCAGATCCAACAGTTCTCCACGTCGTTTCTGCGGATGGCGGTCAAAAACAAAGCGGATGTGGTCCCATTTTACACCATCAATGCGGAATATACGCACCCCTTTTCTTACCGCAACGATACGCTCAACTCCTGGGTTCAGAAGCTGGGAATTCCCTTTCTCCCGCTCTCCCCGCTCACAGCGCTTGTTCCCAGTCTGCCCTATCTTTTCTACTTTGGACTGCCCGCCCGGATGACGTTCATCGTGGACAAACCGATTTCTGTTTGGAAAGAATTCCAAGGTCGCGATCCGGACTCCATAAAGAGAAATGAATTCACGGCAATGCGGGATCAGCTGACATCGGATTTTCAGGCCAAGATTACACATTATGCAAAAGAACACGGCGAAGATCCGTTCGATCTGCCGGGCCTCGTCAACGAAATCAAAGACCGCTGGAACCAGCTTCCATTTCTCCTCCCATCGGGATGGCCTCTTCTCTTTCTGCGCGAGTTCAAGAGCCATCTGCGACAGACAAAGTCACCC
>JACPZR010000460.1 GCA_016195395.1 Spirochaetia bacterium | reverse complement strand
TAGACAAACGTGAGGATACCGGCACACCGCAGCTGATCATTGAATCCATCGCGCCGTTGACGCGCGAGACGATTGAGGACAAGCTTGAAAAGTCGCTCCACTTGAAACTGGACGGATTGCAGGCGGACCGGATGGGGATTGATCAGCTCCAGACGATTCTCAAATGCTTCCGGGGGAATCTCGCGGTGTACTTTCATCTACAAGAGAAGAATACGGTCATCAAAGCGCACGACACGTTCAGCGTGAAACTCTCAGACGACCTTCTGGTCCGCTTGAGCAAGATGAAGATTGTTCAGGGCGTGTTCCTTTCTGTGGGCACGCAGATGCGTCCGCTCCACAATGTCATTGGCGCCGCGGCCGAAACTGTAAAGGCCTGAAAACAAAAAGCCCCGCTCGGATGCGGGGCTGTAAGCCGTCCCGGATTCTCCGGGACCCTGGGAGTTTCTTACTAGGTTTCGTTTGTCACACGGAAAGCAATCTGACGCGATGAGGACGCACCCGCGCCGGCAGGCATAACATTCAGTTCATAGGCGCCTTCACCAAGGCCGCCAAAGTTGGCAGCGGTTTCCCCGTCGCCCACAAGCTGTGTTGCAATCAAGCGGCCGTCCCGTCTCAGCTGCACAGACCAGGCAGGCTGGCCCGGCTCACGCACGGGAAATTGAAGACCAAGATGAAGAAGGGTTTCTGTCTCGCGGACCAGCTGCCAGTGAAGACCGTCAGCTCCCGCCAGTTCCACTCCCGGCTCGTGGCTCATAGAAGAACGTGTGGCCATCGCAGCATCGGGAAGCGACGCCAAGCCCTGCAAGGGAGATCCCAGACCCGCTGCAAAGGAGGCAATGACACCCTCCTCCAGTGAGAACAAATCCTGCTTTTCTTGAATGGAGAATTCCGATTCGTAGAGCGACTGGGTGTCCTCTTCAGAAAACTGACGGGTGATTCGTGTCTGCTCTTCCATACTCTATACGACGTAATTCCTGATCAAAACCCAACAGGCCGATTATTTTTTCACGTCCCTGGGAATCCTCATTTTCTCAAGCGCCCTCATCATGTGTACGGATATGGAGCCTTCCGGCATCTGTAGAAGGTCCGCCACAAACTTATAAGGTGTTCTAACTACAAAATGACCGCGCTCTTTTCGTTCCAAGAGCCTGTCCCGCTGTTTGTATTTCTTCTCAATCGCCTTGTCCAAACGGATGACTTCAAAATCCGTGGGGGGCCGCGGTCCGGAGTTCCCCGGCCTGTTGATCAAATTCTGACGCCTTTCCTTCAGGTGGACGATGGACAAATAAAGCGACGTGATCTTGTCCTCCGCTTCCAGGTTGGTGATTTCTTTGGCGGAGAGTCTGTGCTTCAAATCCGCCACGCTCTTCATGATGGATGCGGGCGTTTTTCCCGTCCGTTCCGACAACGCCTTCAGCTCTTCATCATCCAGGTCCAGGTAGTAAAGAAAACAGAGCTTGAAGACCAGGCGCATCTCCATCGTAAGAGACAGGAGGCGTGTCTCAAACGCCGCGCGGATGCCGGCGTCCTCGTCACGGAGGCTCCGCGGGTCCGGCGTGTTCTCGATGCTCCGATACTCGCTGCCTTCGTGGTCCGGGTACGACCTGTTGACTGTCTCCACTTCGCGGATGGTCCGCATCCAATCGATCACAAGATTCCGGAGAACCGCATAGAACCAGGTGCGGAAACTGGAGCGGCCTTGGAAGGAGCGGAAGCGCGCCCCATCGCGGAGACGCTCGTAAGCATAGAGAAAGAAGTCCGATGCTGCGTCCTCGTCCAAGTGAAAGACTTTCAGAGGAAAGTTGTAGATGTCTGACGCAAATCGGGTGAAGAACTGTTCCAGTGACGCGGCATCGCCGGCGGCGCACAACTGCACGAGCGCCACCACCTCAGGTGATTGAATGTCTTTCTGCGCGTCGTCGGGGCGCGACGCATCCGACCGCGATTCAGGCGCGGTTTTTGATGGTCCAGTTTTGGGCTTGGAAATCGGTTGCCCCACAAACACTCCTATCGGGAAATACCCTATGGCGTCCTTCCATCGTCGAGTAGTTTTTGCCATCAGGCCCCGCTGGTTCACATTGGCAAGCTCGCTTTTCGTCGCACTTCTGGGCACGGCAGCACAGATTGCGGCCAAAGAAGAACCCGTCACACCCAAGTTCCAATGGCCGCTCGTCAAAGGGGAGTATCCAGACCTGAAAGGCATCACGTCCACGTTTGCCGAGTCGCGGGGAGACCATTTCCACAGCGGCTTGGATGTGGCGTCGGCGGGGGACCCTATCAAGGCCTCAGCCAATGGAACAGTGGTCTACACGAGGGACTCGTCGGACCAACCGTATCTGCCGGTCTTTGGACCGGGAAACGTGGCCGTCATTGACCACGGGGCGGGATGGTGGAGCGGCTACTACCACTTGAGCGCCATCACCAAACGCTCCGGCACACTCGAAGTGGGAGACGTAGTGGGCAAAGCGGGAAATTCCGGGCACTCCGGCGGCAGTCACCTGCACTTCTTCATCGCTAAAGACGACCTCCGGACCTACGTCAATCCGTTGTCGGTACTCCCCGCCCCCACAGACAAGAATGCGCCGGTGATTGGACAGCTCCTGATCGTAACCCCCAAGGGCCGCACACTGATCTCCCATTCAAGGCTTGAGCGCGTCCGTTTGACAAAGCGCTACCCTGTTCAAGTGATCATTTTCGACCAAGGCATGGAAACGCATACGCGCCGCGGGATTTACAAACTCAAGTGGAAGCTGAACGACTCACCGGAGCAGGAAGAGGTCTTTGAAACGCTGCGTTACTCGGATACCGAATGGAAACTTGGCGGTTTGATTCCGTTTGATGGCGTCTTCCAGAATGACAGCTACAATCTTGGAGAGCTCCCGTTTTTGGACGGTAAGAATACACTGAACGTTACCGCAGAAGATAAGGCGGGAAATGCAACGACGGAAACGTTTGAAGTTAACGTGAGCCGCTCTGAGTAGTCTGGGCAGGGAGAGCTAAGTCGCCCGCGTGAAGCGACTCCGCGCTGCCCGTGACAGGAAGGGCGCGGCTTGCGTAGGCCCCTGTCTCTTCCACACGCACCCTGCCCTTTTCTTTTCCATCCCGCATGACAACGAACTCTGCGCCCTTCACTACCGAATCGTGCGAACCAACGTTTAGAAACACGCCCGACGAGCCTGATCGGATCACACGCGCCCGGATCGGCGCCAGCCGGTCCACGAAGGAAGCAATGCGCGCGCAAATTTCATTGGCCGCTTCTTCGCCTGTGGCGCGGGCATCCATCCGCCCGGCGCTCCGTCCGGTGTTCTTATCGATGAGATCCACCGACAAACGCAGTGATCCCCCGGCGCTGTCCAAGCGCCATGAAAGCAGATAGTCCACGGGCGAGCCGGGTCGTTCCGTATCATCGATTAAGGAAATGAGTCCCGGTCTGTACTGCACACCATAGGCTTGAAGACCGGACTCTTTCGAGGCGATGCGCGCGAGACGGAATACGGCAGCCCTGAGCTCGGGACTGACCGGCTGCGCGCGACCCTTCATACGCAGGTGAAAATCCAAGAGTGCTGCCAGGCGCGACGGACCGTCCGGCCTCTCCGGCAAGAGCGCTTCCGGCTCGGGGTCAAAGATCAGAACGCGCACCGGAGTGCGGACGAAATTTGCGCGCGTTCCCGGCGCCTCACCGGAATACAACTGCTCGCGAAATGATAAGTCTGACTTCCGGTCGCGAACGGCCTGCTCGTACCGAAACGAAAGCGATGTGTTGTCCGGATAGCGTTCCTGCATCCGCCCCAGCACGGCCAGAAATGATTCGTAGTCCCCGCGGGCGCGGTGGTATTCCAGAAGTTCCCGCATGCCCCATTCCGACCCGGGATCAAACTGCAGTGTACGCTTCAGGTGCACGAGCCACAGATCAGGTCTGTGCATACCCGCGTACGCACGGGCGCGCGATGCATGATACAAAGCGAGCGCTCTGCGCGATGCCGCCCCCGCAGGGTCGGTTCCCGTTTCAAGGGCGGTCTCATCGAGAGACAGACGCAGAAGGGAGTCTGTGGGCATCCGCCGCACGCTCTCCTCAAGATACGGAAGCGCGCCTGCCTTTCGGCCTGACAACGACAACAAAAGACCGGAAAGATAATCGATGTCTGCAAGGCCGGGATAACGCTGGGCCAGATTCAAGGCCCGTTCTCGCGCCCGGTCAACCTGCCCCGCCGCAATGTCCAGCCGGACCAGATCCACTTCAAAGGGCGCGCCAAAACTAGACATGTCCGCGGCCATTGCGAAAGCATCGCGCGCGCCGTTCATGGCCATGCGCCGCCGGTCAGCGTCGCGCTCGGAGCGGGCCTGGAGAATCAACACGCGTCCTTTGGCAGCAAAGATATCAGGGAAGACTGCATCCACCGCGCGCGCTTTTTCCAGATAACGCTCCGCCTCAGAAAAACGGCCGCGTTCGGCTTCCAGTTCAGCCATCCAAACCAGCGCCTGTAGTTGGCCTGGTTTCTGTCTCAAGACTTTTTCCAGATAGCCGCGGGCCAGTTCTGCTTTATTGATGCGGCGGTAGTATTCAGCAAAGGCCAGGTTATTCACTGTATTTGAAGGGTCTTCCGCCTTCACCGCCTGCAGGTAGCCGTACGCCTGGTCGATCTCGCCGTTCCGGAGCGCTGCGCGTCCAAGCCCGGTGCGGGCGCTTGTGTTTTTTGCGTCCAAGGCCAGCGCGCGTTCAAAGGATTCTTTGGCCGCCCTGCGCTCCCCCAGCTCCAAGAGCGCCATACCCAGTCCCAGCTCCGCCTTTAAATACGAATGGTTCCTTTCCAGTGCGCGCCGGTAACTCTGCACAGCAGTACGGTAGTCGCGGCGCTCAAACGCTTCTTCGCCTGATTTGTAAAACGACAGCGCGTTGCGCTCGGACGGCTCCTGTGAGGCCACG
>JACPZR010000444.1 GCA_016195395.1 Spirochaetia bacterium | reverse complement strand
GGCCAAGTGAACAAGGCAAAGCAACAGCGGACTCGCGTTACGGACCCGGACTCGTGGTCAGAGTTGCCGCAGAAAAACGCGCGTTGGACATGATCCTCGATCCGCTGCTCGAAAGCGACTCCAAGCCGGACAACCTGATCCGCGCCATGGAGCGCGCTCTCTTTTCAGACGTTGTCCTTTTGTGTGCCTTCATTTTCTGGGTCTTTCTTTTCATGGTCTCTCTGGTGGCGCTCTGGAAGGACCATTGGTTTGGACGCTCTATGCAGCTCTTCCTGGTGGCCCCATCCATCGCTTGGATTCTGATGGTGATTCTGACCGTCCGCCGGGACAGCATGAAATCCCTGAACATTGACTGGGTACTCACGATCCAGACAACGGCGGAAGTGCTCTTGTTCCTAGTGGGGTTGACATCGATTCTGATCGCAACCGTGCAGGGCCTGGAAAAAGAGAATCCAAACGACGCCTTCATGATCCACAAGAAATCGATTCCCCTGCCGCTGACTGTGATGACCGGACGCACGGCTTCGACGGTGTACCATCTGGCGTTGATTGCTCTCGTGGGCGTGGTTACATCGAATGTGTTTCTTCTGCCGCTCTATATGGCGCAGTTGTCTTTCCCCGGTCTTTTTGCCGGCATGCTCGGCGGGCTCCTTCTGATCTTGAGTGTCTTCTACGTTGTGGCCTACCGGCGCGTGAGCCCGGACGCTGTCCCTGTGAGCGCGGGGATTGCCTTTCTGGGGCACCGCATGATCTCTAATACGTATTTTATAGCGGCCATCGTGCTCATTGTAGTGCTGGTGCTTGGCTCCGTAGTGCTCATCGCCCGGCTGAACGTAGAAGTGCTGCAGCGCATCGGCGTCCTCGCAGCCCCGGGAAACCTGTAACCGGGTTGATTTTTTCGGCGAAAGAACGATACTTAGACCGGGTTATGCGCCGGCTTATCATTGCAGCAATCTTTCTCGTCATAGGTGCGTCGCTTTTCGCCGCGCCCGACTCCGGTCCCCTGATCAAACGCGCAGAAGAGCACTTCTTCCAAAAGCGGTTTCGCACCGCTTTGGTCTATCTCCGACAGGCCCGCGACATCGATCCCGAGAATCCAGTGATTCACTCCTACATGGGAGATGTCTACCT
Source organism: Spirochaetia bacterium (assembly GCA_016195395.1). The sequence continues at coordinate 2,222 of JACPZR010000444.1, read as the reverse complement.
TGTCACCGGAAGCTTGGACGAGGCGGAAGAGTGCTTCCGCACGGCTCTGGAACTGACCAAGGAACCGGCACGCGAATATTTCCGGTTGGGCCAGGTTCTCTACTTAAAGAAGAAACCCGAAGCGGCGCTCGCAGCCTACAAATCCGCGCTAGAAAAAAACCCCGGCCTTGCAGCAGCCCGCTTCCAGATGGGACTCGTCTATTACATGATGCGGGACAAAGAGAAAACTGTGGCGGAATGGAAGGAATTTTTACGGCTCCTGCCTGAAGATCCGCAGAGGCCCGACATCGAAAGAGCGATTGCCCTTCTGTCATCCAAGGATTTCCAGTTTCCAGCGGACGACAAGGCCAAGCTGCCGGACCCAGCCTCTTCGCGCATTCCCTACATGAAAGGCGACACAGAAACGGAACGAGAAAGCAACAAAACTGAGAACATCATCCAGAAGGACGACTTGTGAATCAACGACGCAATACACTCATTGGCGGGGGGATCCTCCTGGTCCTTGTGCTCTCCTTTTTCGGTTATAGAAAATGGGCTTCATCGCCAGGCCTTCCGGACGACGCGCTCCTCCGCGACATCGATCATCTGGTCACAGAAATCGCCTCCAACACATCCGACGTGGCGCGCTACATTGAACTGGCCCGGCTCTATCAAAAACACCACATGATCAAGGACGCCATCCGCACGCTGGAACAGGCGCTTGAGATCAAGACCATCACGGACAAAGAACGCTACCAAGTGCATCTCTTCCTCTCCGAGCTCTATCTGGAAAACGGCGACACGGACAAAGCATCGCGAAGCGCTTCAGAGGCCCGTCGCCTTGATCCCCGGAAGGCTGCGCCCTACAACCGCACAGGCAAGATTGAAGAAAAGAAAGGCAACGAAAAGCAGGCAATCAAAGAGTACGAGAAGGCACAGAAACTTGAACCAACGGACCCTGAATCGTACCTGAACCGCGCTCTCCTGCACGAGAAACAGAGTGAGTTCGACAAGGCACAGAAGCTCCTTCAAGAAGGGATCCGTCACAACCCCAAAAGCGCCGCCGCGGAACGTTATATGGGCGACTACTTGACGCGCCGTACAAGATACAAGGAAGCCCTCTCGCATCTGAACAAGGCGGTTGCCTTGGGCCCCACCGATGCGCGAAACCACTACTCAAAGGGCAGAACGCACAATGCGGCGGGAGAAAAGGACCCGGCCCTTGTATCAGCGGAAAAGGCGGCGGACCTGGACCCCAAAATGTCCCAAGCGAACGAACTCGCAGGCGATATTTACGGCGAAAAGACGGCCTGGACGGACGCCGCCGAACGTTACAAGCGGGCCTTGGAATACGATCACGACAACAAACCCCTGCAAGAGAAATACCGGCATGCCAAAAAACTGGCAGATGAAAAGGCGAAGAACACGGACGGCACCGGGGACAAAGACAATGGTCCAGGGAAAGACGCGCAGACGAAGAACGACGCAACCGACGACCTAGGCCCCGCAGATAAAGACGCCAAACACCAGAACAAGGACGGCGGTAAAGACGTGGGCAAGGATACCGCGAAGGACGGCGCCAAAACAGGAAAGGACAAAACCAACGGCAAGACCGGTAAGGACCACCCCGGCGACAAGATCGACGGCAAAACCGACCAAGGCGTCGATGTCGGAGCTCTCAAAGCCAAGGGCCGTAAACTCTACGGTGAGCAGCGCTACACAGAAGCGTTAGAACTCTTCGATTCCGCCGCCAAAGCGGCTCCAAAGGATGCCGACGCGCAGTACCTGCGCGGACGCACTCTCGATAAACTCTCCCGCGATTCGGAGGCGGTAACCGCCCTCAAACGCTCCATCGAACTTGACCCAAAAAACGCAAAACCTCCCTTCCACTTGGGCCAGGTCTACGCGCGGCTGGGCGACCACAAGTCCGCCGCGGATTCTTACAAACGCGCTTTGAGCGTGGACCCGTCCCTCGGTGATGCGCGGTTCAACCTTGCGGTGAGCCTTGAGAAAGCCGGCGATACGACAGGAGCCAAAGCCGCCTATAAAGAGGCTGTCACAAAAGACCCCGCCGACTGGCGCTCTGCCAATAATCTGGCAGTTCTGTTAAAGAAGAGAGGCGAGAATGCAGAGGCCGTGCCCGTCCTCGATGCAGCGATCCAAGCGTCTCCCTCCCAGCCCTCGCTTTACCAGCAACGGGGTGAAGTCCTCTCACGACTGGGGCGAAACGGCGAGGCAGTGGC
>JACPZR010000443.1 GCA_016195395.1 Spirochaetia bacterium | reverse complement strand
TACAACCGGGCTACAAGATCGTTCAGGTGGTCGGAGATGGTATGATTCCCTGTCAGCTGCGAGCGGAGCTGCCAGAAGGTGCCGCCAACGTCATCGGACACAACGCGGTCCGGGTGCAGGCCAAGGTCCAGGGTAACCTGTTCAGCGGCCATCCCGGTTACAGTCAGCACGGCCCAGCCGCGCGCCGCATCGACAACGGGAACGGCGCTGCCTCCGCCGGGACCGGTACTTTCGTCGGTCAGGATGTTTCCTTCCGCCATACCATATTTTCGGAATACGGAAGACTGAATATCAACGGACAATGCGGGGAATGTCGGACTGGATCCGGCTGACAACTTCGTAGTTGATGGTCGAAGTAAGGTCTGCCAGGTCATCGGCCCCTACCCGTTCCGACTGATCACGGCCGATCAGCACCACTTCGTCGCCCGGTGCTGCGCCCGGGATGTCCGTCACATCGGCCATAATCATGTTCATACAGACCCGGCCGAGAATCCGTGCCCTGCGGCCGCGTACAATCACATGCGCCCGGTTCGACAAAGCGCGCTCGTACCCTTCAAAATACCCCACAGGCACAACGCCAACGTCCGTATCACGCGCCACTTTGTACGTGCAGCCATAGCCCACGTACGATCCGCCGGCAACGCGGTTCACGTGCACCAACCGCGCCTTCCAGGACAGCGCCGGCTCCAGTTCAGGAATGCGGCCGTCATAGACTTTGAGCGCCGAGAGCCGGGTCTCGCGGGAGGGCCAAAGGCCGTAGAGTGCAATGCCGCATCGAACCATGTCCAGACGCGACTCCGGCAGAATGAGGGCCGGGGCGCTGGCCGCTGCATGACGAAGCACGGTCCTTCCCCGGCGGGCGCCGTCAAACGCAGCGTAGGCCTCATGGAACCGGGAGAGCTGCCGCATGGCGTATTCGTGGTCGGTAACGTCCTCCACGTTCGCAAAGTGTGTCATCAACCCCGACCATAAAAGCGACGGAGAATCGTTCAAGAACCCGGCAAGGGGCGCCCAGTGAGCAGCGCCCGCCCCCAGGCGCGACATGCCTGTGTCCACTTTCAGATGAAAGGGCAGCCCGGGAGCCGTGCGCGCGATTCGCTTAACGTCGTCCAGAGAAGACAAGGTAACGTGGACAGATGAGAGCCCGGCGGCGGTCTTCAAGTCGCTTTCGTCCTGCGCTCCCATCACAAGGATGGGCGTGGACGGGTCCACAGAGCGGATGGTCGCTGCCTCAGCCACAGCATTCACGCCGAACCAGTCCACATTCCCTGCGAGAATCCCTGCGGTCTCCGCCAGACCGTGACCGTAGGCATTGGACTTGACGACGGCCATGAAGCGCGCTCCGCTGGAGGCAGCCTTCAGGGAAGCGACGTTCTTAAGAAGCGCCTCCCGGCTTATGTCTAACCATGTCAGCATTTACGCTTGCCCTGTAGGGCCATGTCCATAATTCTGGCCCTTGGAGTCTCGCAAAATAAAACTTGGGAGCGCTGTGCCTATTGTGCGCTTTGCTTCTTGGGTCTCCTGTTATTAATATGAAAAAACCTCGTAAGTCCAGATCCGTTTTGATGACCCTGACCAAGAAGCGCACCAAGCGCGCGCTCCGTTCCAAAGCCAAAGCGGCCCACAGACGGGGAACGGGACACAAAGACATCGAAGAATCCGCATCGTAAGGCTTTTTTTTCGTCAACCAGCCTTGTGACTGCGTCTTATAATGCAGACCGGGAGCTTTGGAAAGGCCGACATTAAAGTGAGGCCTTACAGACCCGGAGCTGTCCCAAAATGAAAGATAAGCTTCTCCACAATAAGCGATACCTCGTCCTCCCTCTGGACATGTTACTCGCATTCACTTCGTTCTATCTTGCCTGCGTCCTCCGATTTGATGGATTCCTTCCACCCCGTTGGGAAACCTTCCCCGGCTGGACGGAATATTTCCATGTCGTGGCGATTCTTGTGGCCGTCCGGGCCGTATTCTTTGCCTCTATGGGCCTGTACCGGCGCCTTTGGGCATACGCTTCCATTCACGATATTGCACTCATCCTCAAGGCCACAGCGGTCTCGTCGCTTGCGGCTACGGTCGCTCTCTTGTTCTACAACCGGCTGGACGGCATGTCCCGGAGCGTCCTCGTTCTCGATGCCCTTCTCCTCTTCCTGCTGTTGAGCTTCCGGAGCTTCAGCTGGCGGATTCTCCGTGACCTGGTGTTCATGCGCAAGAGCCGGAACGGCAAACGGACTCTCATCATCGGCGCGGGATTCATGGGAAACCGGCTCCTTACGGAGCTGCGCACCACCCCTGATCTTCCGTATCAAGCCCTGGGTTTTCTGGACGACTCGCG
>JACPZR010000442.1 GCA_016195395.1 Spirochaetia bacterium | reverse complement strand
CGTTAGGAAACTTGAGAGGAGCTGTCCCTAGTACGAGAGGACCGGGATGGACGAACCTCTGGTATACCTGTTGTCGCGCCAGCGGCATAGCAGGGTGGCTATGTTCGGCAAGGATAACCGCTGAAAGCATCTAAGCGGGAAACCTTTCTCGAGATAAGATCTCCCTGGACTTCGGTCCCTGAAGACACGTGGAAGACTACCACGTTGATAGGCCACAGGTGTAAGCGCAGTAATGTGTTCAGCCGAGTGGTACTAATATGTCGTGAGACTTGACCATATTACTCGGTCCTGAATCAAGGGCTTCGGTTTAAACCGAATGCAGGCGATTCAGGACGGATAATCAAGGTCCGATCACGCAGAGAAATCTGTGCTGAAACGGAAGAATCGTCGGTTATACGCTAAACCATAGCGATAAGCCGCCGACGGTTCTGCAAGATGTACGGTGAGAGCGCTGACTAGGTCAGTGCTTCGCCAAAGGAAGTCCTTTGGCAGCCGCAAAATTAACCCGCAAACTTCTTCGGAGGTCTGCGGGTTTTTTTGTGCCCTGACGATGCGTGAGGAATCAGGCGGTGAGGCCGCTTACTTTTTTGTTCGCAGGAAGTCGGAGAATTCTTGGGCGAAGTGGAAGTCCTGCTTATACGGGGTGTTCCCTTTGGGCCCGTTGCCATTCAGCCAGCTGATACGGGTGAAGAAACTGCCTTGGTGCTTGAACTCTTTGACGAGTTGGAAGTTCTTGTCGACGACTTGGAATCGTGACGTAATGAGCTTCTCTGCATCCATAGGGAAGATCCCAAAGGTGAAGAGGAACGCGAACGCGCTCCCGATCGTCGCCAGTGGATTCTGGTTAATCGTGGTCTGGAAAGCAGGCGTGTGGGTAGCGAAGATGTAGTAGTCAACGTCCCGGACTTTCAGAAAATACTTCTTAGTTTTTTGATCGTAGTCCAAGATGTGGCCCATTTCCTCCAGGCCGGAGCGCTTGGTATCGGAAACGAGGAGCAGTACGATGCGCTTGAATTCTGCGTCTGGTATTTCGCGTGTCTCCTTTACTGGGAATTCTTTGACGTGTTTGCCGTAGGGCATGGTTCCCTTTTGGTCCATGCTGTAGTCTACGGAGGCTTCAAAGGTTGTGGTCCGAGTGTTGCCGGAAACATAGGAACCGGTAACGCGCGAGGTGAAGGGGTAGAATCCCACGAGGGCGATCTTCAGGGTTTCCGGAGGCCGTTCGACCGCGGCGGCTGGGTTTTCGCGCACGGAGTACTTAGTGCATGCGACCACGGTAAGAAGTCCCGCAGTCAGCAACAGGGTTTTCATAGTGTTCATCCCGCCCAAATGCACATTCGCGTCTATACACTGCAAGTAAAAGCAGCAATTATCAGACGGTCGCTGGGCACTGAAAAGTCCCGCGTCCGCCCCCTAAGCGACGACCAGCTCTGTGGCCTTGTCCGCGAGGCTCACTTGTGCCGTGGCGCCAGAGTTGAACTCCAGATGGTCGGCCTCAACACCGTCGGAAAAAATGATCCCGCCCTCGGGCATATGGCTTTCAATGCGAAGCTCATGTCCCTCGAGGATACGGCCGGCCACGATATCGGCCCCGCTCCATTTGCTGCGAAAAGGTTCCCGGACAATGAAGACGAGCTGGCGGTCCTCCCACGACAGGGGGGCTGCGGCGATGTCCGCTGAGTCTCCAAGAAAGTGTGCGACCCCGCGCGACATGTTGAATACGGAGGAGAGCCATCCCGTGCTTCCGGCCGGTGTCGAGACAATGATGCCGCTGGAGGACTGACGTTCTTGCGTGTGATCGAATTGTAGTGTATATCGCGCACTCGTATGATTGCGGATTCCAATAAAGAGATCATTGAATGCGTAGAGACTCTGACCATCGTTCAAAGTCACACGGGCCATGGTGATCCGCC
>JACPZR010000013.1 GCA_016195395.1 Spirochaetia bacterium | reverse complement strand
CGTCACGTCCATAAAGGTACCAATGCCCGCGTCCCGAAGATTCAATGACAGCCCTGACCGATCGGCGCGCGGGTCCTGCCGGCACAACGGAATCTTTCCCTCTGCGGTAACATACATGTCCCGCGCCAGGTGCCAGCAGAAATCACGATGCAGAGGTGTGAGGTCGGAAACGCGTTTTTCAGGGAGCTGGTCAACATATCGATTGAATTTCTGAATGATGATCCGCAGAGGAGATTTCTCAAAGCGGTCATAGTAGCGGCCTATCTCATCTTCCACGTCCGTCATCCGGACCATCTCCACGTAGACTGTGAACGCGGGCGGAGCTTTCTCGATCGCTTCAAGGTTCGCAAGGGCCTCCAGCAGATGGTCGGTCCCGTAGATTTGGCGGTAACGAACGCGGTCCAGTGTAGACAAACGAACAATCACATGAAGTTTATCCGAGCCTGGAAGATTCTCCAGCTGCCGGACGAATTCCGGAACCAGCGTATCCCCGAATGTTTCCACGTACAAACGTCCAACGTTTGGGTTCTCAAGAAAAGTCCGGGCAACGGCGGTGAAATCAGGGTGAAGAAGCGGATCCCCAAGCCCGCCCAATGCAACCGTTGCGTCACCCGGCCAGGACGCATCGCGGATTTCCTTATTCAGTTTCTCCGCCATCGCCAGGGGCAGATCAATATCTGTGGCGGGCCGGACAGAAGGCCAGAATGCGGGCTTCGAGCCGCACCGTGTCGTCAGCTCAACTTCAAAGTAAGAGGGCACAGGGCGGAGCACTTCCGGGTGCTCCCTCAGGAACGTGTGCATATCCGCGAATTTAAGATCTGGTCTGATGCGGAGGCAGTCAGACGCGAGCCTTGCGGCGCGCGGCGAGGACGTGGAAAAGTCCAGACGATACTGACGAAGGTCCGGGAGGCGGAAAAAAAGACCCACGTCGAACTACTCAAGACTCCGCGCGACAAATTCCCGGAGGTCCCCGGTCACAGGAGCGGCGGAGTCCACAAAATCTTTGGAGATGAAATCAGGAATCAGACCGCGCGGAATGTTCTCGCCGTAACTATACTGGGCAAAAAAGCGAAAATGCTCGGCCTCCGCTTCTTTGGCAAGGGCATCATCAAGAAGCGGGGAGTGATTGCATAAGAACGCGATGGAGTCATCAGGACTGCGGGCAGAGGTATCTAAAGCCGATTTGGCACACTCGTACTGCGAACCCTGCACAGGATTGGGAGCGCCGTCCTTGTTACTGAAGACAGGGAGACCGGGATACAACCGTTCAATCCGCCGCCGGCTTTCATCCTCGAGGGTTTTAGTGGTGGGCCCTGTTTCGTAAACGAGAACCGCAACGATCTTCCCTTCCATGGACGTTAGTCAATCCGCTGGATGGCTACGTCTTTCTTGCGCCTCTCTAGCCATTTGTCCAACGCCTCTACCTCTTTTTCAAAGTACAGCTGGTGAAGAATCAGCGGACGCACTTTCTGGATTGAGACCGGACGTCGGTCTTCCATGCGCACAATCATATAACGACCCTGCCCGTCCCTGAACACCTGAGATGTCTGCCCCGGCGCCAGTCCAAACAATACGCCCGCAAGGATCCGATCGATCTCCGCAACGTCCTGGAGGGGTGTATAGTCTTGAAGTCCTCCGGCAAATCGGACATTGGAAACGTTATCCGGGTGCGTTCGCGCCGCTTCCGCAAAAGCCGCGGAGCTCCCGCGCACTCTGCCCAGCACATCCGATGCAGCCTGCGACACACGCGATTCTTCCGCAATGGAACCGCCGCGCGGCCTAAACACAATTTCTCGGTATCTCACTTCCAGGCCCACTTTGTCGCGGTTGCGCTGGTAATAGGCTTCCACTTCCTTCTCGTCCGGCTGGGCCACGGTCAGCTTGATCTGGACCAGCTGACTGCGGACAAATTGGTAGCGCAGGTCGTCCGTCCAAGCATCATACGTCAGCCCAGTCTCTCTTTCCACCATCTTGCGGAATTCAGACTCGCTGGTCATATTCATGGCTTCCATACGCCGCTTGACTTCGTTTCTGATCCGCGCGTCAGTCACAATCAGAGACTCGGCGCGGGCTTCCATATCCACAATCGCACGCTCAATGAGTTCATCCGCTGCGGTTTTCTTCTTCCCGCCGCGGGCGGGCATCTTTGCAATGATCCGCTCCATGGACGCAATGTCAAAATCGGTGATGGGCACATCGCCTACGATAATACGAACCCGATTCACGAGGGTGCCCGGCACCTCACTCTTCTTCTTCACGGGTTTTTGGACGTTGTCGGGCGCAGAAAACTGATCGCCCTTTTTGACCGTCTTCCCGCCGCCGCAGCTCAAAAGAGGGATAACGCCCAACACTGTCAGCAGCGACGCGCACATAAAGCTGCGCAGGCAGCGATTCATCCCTTGACCGCCGCGTAATAGTGGTCTACCAGGTTGTAGAATTCGTGGAAGAGATCTTCCACGGTCTTGTCGTTCAAGTTGATGTGAGAAATGCGCGCCCCTTCGTCCGACTCGCGGACCGCAAAGCCGTGGTTCTGTGACGTTATCTCGACGCGGCCGGTGTCAAAATTCTTAACCGGCTGATTTCCGCCGCGGTGACCAAAGCGCAGTTTGTATGTGCTGCGACCCTCGGCAAGCCCTATGATCTGATGCCCAAGGCAGATTCCAAATACGGGCTTTCCAGTTTTCAAAATTTCTTCCGCTGCCTTCACCGCGTACGTGCAGGCTGACGGGTCCCCGGGGCCGTTTGAAAGGAAGAATGCATCAAACCCGGACCCGAGCAGCACTTCTGCCGTTGTGTCCGCCGGAAATACGTTCACAGCAAAACCCGCCTGGTCCAGAAGACGCAGAATATTTCTTTTCACACCAAAATCGAGGACAGCCAGACGATATCGCTTCCCATCCTGCCGGCCGAACGTGTAAGGCGCGCGCGTGGTAACCTCTACGGCCAAGTCGAGACCATTCATGTCAGGGACAGCGCGTACGCGGTCGAGCATGTCGTCGCTGTACTCGCGGCCCACAAAGATTCCACCCCGTTGGGCGCCGGCGCTCCGCAACTCAAGGACCAGCCGCCTTGTATCAATTCCCTGCATGGCGGGAATTTCACTTTCACGGAGGAATGCGCTGAGCGTGGTGCGGGATGTATGATTGCTGGGTCGGTCTACGTATTCTTTTACCACGAAGCCGCTCGCCTGGATCCGGTCCGATTCGCTGGTCTCCGGGTTAATCCCATAGTTACCGATCATGGGATACGTCATGGTGACAATCTGGCGCCGAT
>JACPZR010000436.1 GCA_016195395.1 Spirochaetia bacterium | reverse complement strand
GGGTTGAGAAGAACAGCTTCCACTTTGAATCCGCGCTGAAAGAGCGGACCGGACAGATCCTCTTTCTGCAGAAGCCCAAGGTCATTCACAAGAACCGGATACGCGATCACGCCCGCGCCACGTTCAGACTGCCCATCCATTTTACGCTTTGGACAGAAACCGGCCGCTTTGAAGGGACGATTCTGGACATGACAGAGGACGGGATTCGTTTGGAGACGCGCAAGCCTATGCGCAAAGGAACGTTGATCAGTCTCGATTTCTACATCAAGGCGGAGAAGATCCGCGTTATTTCACAGGGGCTTGTGGCTTGGTGCGTGCAGAACAAAGACAATGAGTATCTCTTTGAAAGCGGTGTTCAGTTCACAACGATGTCGAACGAAACCAAGAAGAAGCTGGCCAGATACTGTGAAAAGATCGCAGCTCCTCCCGCCGAGACTGACGCGTCTTCCGCGGCCGGCGTTGTGAGTGACGCCGCCGACGCGGAAGGGACCTGACGCCCGCGTTTCAGGGAGCCAGGAGCGCCGTCAGATCTTTAGCAAAGGCAGCCGCCAGCACCGGTTTTTCACACTTCAATCCGGCGAGCGTATCTTGAGAAAGCCGCTGGCTCGTTTTACCCGGACCAAAGTCAACGATGTGCGTTACTTTCGCGTTATCCGCAGCAGGCTTCATGGATTTTTCCCAGTAAAGGGCATGGACAGCCATATCTTTATACATTTTCACTGGAAGGCTGGCGTTGGACTGCAGGTTTGTTTCGTCAAAAAATGACCATACCGGTATCTTCAGGTCCGATCCTTTGAAATCGAATCCAATGCGCTTGATATCAGGCTCAAACAGCTGTCCAATCTTCTCCATATGGCCGCAGTGGAACGGGCACGTGGTGCGAAGGTAAACAAACTTTACTTTCTTCTCATCAAGCGCGGCCTTGTTCTTTTCGTGAAAGGATACCAAAGATCCGCGCGGCGCCGAGAGGATCCGGTTGGACGGCGAATTGTAGAGGCTGACATATATTTTGTCCGACGGGGACAGGCCGGAGTTCAGATCGTTGACCAATCCTTCTATGTATTCGTGCGTTTCTCCCAGCACCGCAACCATGGGGGCCGGAGCCCCGGCGCCCAGCTTAGTAGAGCGGGCCAGTTCATCCGCGCTGGGGGCAAAATGCGGATAGACTTCCTGCGCGCGGACACCCAGGTAGAGGAGGTACTTTACATACTTGGACAATGCATCGTAGTACGCGTCGCCGGTGAGGCCCAAGGCTACGAGACTTGCGGGGATCAAACCTTGACTGTGTCCACTGGCTCCGTGCGCAGCTTGGACAAAAGCAGACCGATCGTATCCATGATGAGACAGGTTTTCCAAGTGCGCGAGCTGTGTGATCTGAATCATGGGAATCGAGACGGCGGCACAACCCAGGTAGTCTTCCGAGGGGATCGTCGTCTCGTCGTTCAGCCATTTGCGGGCATCTAAGCCGTTCGGCAGACCGACGGTGGCCCCAATGAGCTTCATTTCTTCTTCAACGGCAGCGAGCGCCGTATCAAAGAATTTCTTCATGTGCGGTTCACGGAAAAATTTTGAGAGTTCCTTGTACCAGGGAGATCCTTGGCCGCCAAACTGAATATAGAATCCAGCTTTGCCTTCCTGAGCCGTTTTTAAAAGTGCGGGTGTTCCCATAACGTCACCAATCCGATCGAGTTTGCGTCAGGTCGTGGGTGCGTGAGGCGGATGTCAAGTCGCCTGCGGGTCCCACGACGGACCCCGAAGCGTCGCCTACGCGCGCTTGCGGCGGACATAGAGGACTTTTTCCACGCGTGCGACTACCCTTCCATCTTTGTCCGTAACCTGGGTGTGGAAAACCACATCCGTCTTGCGCTGATTGTCCACGAGGAGACGAATCTCTTCAATGCGCGTATCCGGAATTTCAAAGACTGCGCTGACCGTGCCTGTGCCCGGTTTCACAAAGTCGATCTTGGCCGACTTGTCCCACACGATGTAGTCGTCCCCGAGTTTGCGTATCAGAATGAACATGTAGAATGGATCGCACATCGCGTAGAGCGACCCTCCAAAGTGAGTTCCTACGTAGTTGCGGTTGAAGAGCTTCATTCTCAATTCTACTTCAATGCGCGTGAAGTCTTTGGATATAGTCCTTACATGGATACCGGCGCCGCGGTAGGGAGCGTAGATATTCAGGGCGCCCCGGCGGCCCAGGAGTCTGGTGAAAAACCTCCACTGCCATGCGACCTGAAAGTCGATTCCTCTGCTCATGAGGTCTAACCGCGCGGAGGG
>JACPZR010000435.1 GCA_016195395.1 Spirochaetia bacterium | reverse complement strand
GCTTGGCCGCACCATGCAGATTCGGCGGTGTATAAGATCCTTCGTCATCCAGGATGGCTTGGCCGAAATTCCAAGCACCCAGAACGTTACCGCACAAGAGAAGTACGAATCCAATGAAGGTAAGACCTCGGAGGCTCAAGAGCCCCGCCAAGAAGCCCTGCTTGAGGACCGCGCCCGATGCGTAAATGGAAGCCCAGTCTTCAATTTTCAACTTTCCATCAGGATTCAAGAGTGACAGTTTAATTCCCTGAACGAGTCCCAAAAGGACGGACGTGATGACAATGAGCATGATGCCCGTTATGGCCAGAGCCGCGTGCACCTTCAGTGTTCCTGCGGGAATGGTGCGGCCCAGGCGGGACTGCATGAACATGTATGCCGCGCCGCCGCTGACGAGGAGGGCAGCCAGCGCATCGAGGCTTATGTCAAGGCCGCTGCCCGGCAGGAGTCCTGCGAGCGCCTGCGTGCTCCGCACAGATTCAAACGCGCGGACCACAAGCAGGATCAAAAATACCCTGAGGCCCCATTTCAGCATGCCGAGAATCGTATCCGGCAGAATTTCCACGGGGGCTTCTGTCAGCGTCCGCTTAATGTTCACAATCCCTATCAGGATCGAAACCGACAATGTGAGTCCTGCAAGAATCCCGAAGGTCTGTGACCACGCCGGGGCCGTCGAGTGGACGAGACCTGCGCCGCCTGCCAAGGGAGCAAGGAACGCAAGAGTCAGTATGTGCAGACGGACTGCATTATTGCTGTGGAGCGTTACCTTCGCGTAGGCCGGCACAAAGTGGTAGAGCAATGCAAACGCCGGGCCCACGAGGAAGAATCCCACGAGGCCGGTCCGATAGAATTCCTGGACCGCCGCATCCTTGATGCCCGTATTCAACGGCACTGAGTTCAATGGCGCGTGCGGAACCGAGAGATTACCCAGGAAGTAAACCGCAATGCCCCCCGCGAGTGATACGATGATCAAGTGAACCGAAGGGGAGAGGTCCGCAGCGTTTTTGACAGTGATGAGCACGTGCACAAGGAAGATGACCTGACTCAAGAGCAGGATGTCGTCCGAATGATAGGTGAATTCACCGAACTCGCGGCCTTTATTGATGCCTGCAGCTATGGTAACTACGCCGAAAATCACAGCCACCTGCTGGAGTCCAAAGACCACCAGCGATACCCGCGGCCATTTCATGTCGTGATTCTGGCTTACAATATGAAGGGCTCCCGCAAATGTGAAACTCAACAAAGATCCAAAGAGCAGTGTCTGTGTAAACAGGGGACGCAGAGTTCCGTAGCCCAGGAAATCTTCCACAGGAAGGCGGAAAACGAGCGTTGCGAGTGCAAACGCTCCAAAGAGGGCCGAAACCGCTCCCCAAATCGCCCCTGCCAAGGCGAAGTATTTGATTGGTGTGCTGAATGTCTCTGATTTCATTATTTCTTACCCGACAGCCGCGCCAAGTAACCTGACAACGCGTCCCATTCTTCTGCTGTGAAACTCTTGAAAGCGGGTGTGTACGTGCTGCCCTTTGAGTGCGCATCGCGCAGAGCGCCTGCCGACACGTTGGCGCCCGCAAGGTCTCTGGTCTCAGCGTACACGGCGCAGTTTCGCGGTTGGCCTGGGCATTCTCGAATGCCAAAACGCGGACCGGAAGTGGAGCCGTCGCCGAAGGTCCCTTCGGCATAACGTCCGTGGCAGGTCTTGCAGTTCTGCTTGTAGAGGTCCGCTCCCCAGCTGCTCTCAAACGAAACATTGCGCCGCTCATCTGATACAGACGCGCGTGATGTTGATTCCTCTTTCTTCGCCGCGGCGATCAAACCGGCCGGCGCTTTTTCGCGTTCTGCCAGCGGCTTAAAGCCGATCTCCCATTTGCGGAATCGGTCATAGACGCCTTTCGCTTCCGCGAGGCTCTTCTCGTAGTTTTCCTGCCGCTTGCTCTCTTTGTCGCCCTTGAGCGGCGGCGCCAGTGAATAGAGGAAGTTCGAAATGGCCCACCGACCGCGGTCGGTGATAGAGTAGAAGGCGTGGCCGTCGGTGAACTTTTTGAATTCGTCTTCACCGAGCTTTTGTTTGTAAGCGGCAAAATAATCCACAGGAGCGGTCACGGCCTTGAAATATCCAATGGGAGTCTTAGCGGGATTTTCAACAGCGGCAAAGCTTCCCATGGTAAATCCCAGCTGCTTGAGACGGGGTGCTTCCTGCCCGTTGCCATCCCATGCGGTGCCGTGGCAACGGTAGCATCCGGCTTGGGCGTAGTAGATGGCTCCCAGCTGCAGACGCTCTGCGGAAGGCAGATAGATCGGGGGTTCGGTTTCGGCGCAGGCTGCAAGCAGGGCCGGCAGCGACAGTGCGATTGCGATGATTTGTTTTTTCAGACTCATGGTTTGATCCTTACTGGTGCCAGTGCAGGCACTCCTCGAGGCGGGGATCCCCTTTCGGCACCAACGACTGGCGTTCGAGCGCCTTCCCAACAATCAGCACGAAGCTGCCCGCAACCAAGAGGAGCGGTCCCACTTCCTGCCAGGAGAACATGACAAAGTCGCCATGAGCAAGGGTAGGATAAGCAAGCCAATACATGTCGAGAATCTGCCCGAGAATGACAAAGGCCGCCACACCGGCGAGGTAGTTGATGTTGCGCTTTGCGTCGCGTCGGATGATCAGATAGAACGGGAGAATGAACCGGCAGACAGGAAGAATGAAGCTTACGACAGCCCACGGTCCGTGCACGCGTGTATTAAAGAAGAACGTCTCTTCCGGGATATGCGCATACCAGATCAGCATATACTGTGAGAACGCAGTGTATGCCCAAAAATTCGAGAAGCCCCAGAGATATTTACCAAGGTCATGCCAATGGTTTTCGTTCAGGGCATCGCCAAAGTAGCCGGTGCGCTTGAGATACCAAGTCCAAAGGATGAGCGACGCAAAAGTGGTGAGGCCCAATCCTGCGAACATGTAGACGCCGAACATCGTGGAGAACCAATGCGGCTCCAAGCTCATTCCCAAGTCCCATGAGCTGGCGGACCACGTCAGTCCAAAGACCACAAGAAAACCTGCCGCGATTTTCGCGAGGGTTCTCGTCTGCGAAACCTTCCCTTCGGAATCCTGACTTACGGAAATCTTCCAGAAGAAATAGCCAAAGACGGCCCAGACAACAATCCAAATGAGGTTGCGTGCCACAAAGAAGGGCTTATTCAGCCATGCAACCTTACCGCGGATGATCTCATCAACGCTCAGGTCGGCATTCACCCAGTGGCCAAACACGCTGTTGATTCCACCAAAGAGCACAATGCCGAGAAGGATCAGGACCACAGGGAGATACCAAAAATAGTTCTCCGCCACTCGTCGGATGGTCACACACCAGGCCGAGCCCGAGGTGTGGTTGAATGCAACGAAGAAGACCCCTCCCAGAGACAGCGGCAGGGCAATCAACAGCCCCAAATGGAGCGAGAGAAACAGGCGGGGGTTATACGCCTCATGGCCTCCAGCCGTGGCCTTGACTGCCTCATGGCCCGCTTCATGATGAGGATGCCAAGGCATGACAATCTGCGCAAGAATCAAAAGCACGCCGGCGCCAATGAGGCCCAAGCAGATGTACATAACGTTCTTGGGGAGTTTGAACTGCAGTCTTGAAGAATCCAGCGTCATAGTTGTTTACCTGTCTCGGATTTTGCCGCTCTTTGCAGCAGGCGAACATAGTGCACAATGGCCCATCGGTCTTGGGGTGAAATCTGCGCGGCGTACGGTTTCATCATACCGCGCCCGACCGTCATCATGTGAAAGATCTTTCCATCCGGCCAGTCCATGCTCGCTCCGGCGTGGCCTGGAATCTTGATCAGTGCAAAAACACCGGGGAAGCGCGGGACCACCGGACCGTC